>MAXL01000494.1 GCA_001751005.1 Desulfobacterales bacterium S5133MH16 | reverse complement strand
TCAGTTAAGGAGGGGGCCGAGACTTTAACGCCCGGCAGATTTATCCCCTTGTGCTCTTTTAATATTCCCCCCCTGATAATTTTACAGGTAACGGTATCTTTGGTTTTGGATAAAACTTTCAGCTCAATGAGTCCGTCATCAATAAGTATTTTATCTCCTTTTTTTACATCTTTAGGTAAATTCTTATAAGTAGTTGAAACAATATCTGCATCGCCGAACACTTTTTTTGAGGTTATTTGAATCGTTTTATTTTTTTTCAGCAGAACAGGTTTGCCGTTTTTTAGCGTGTCAGTTCTTATCTTGGGGCCTTGAAGGTCAAGGAGTATTCCTACAGGTTTGCCCATCTCTTTAGAAAGGGCTCGTATGCTATTTATAACCTTCTCGTGATCTTTGTAGGTGCCGTGTGAAAAATTAAGCCTTGCCACATTCATACCGGAGGAAATTAGTTTTTTTAATACCGGTTTGCTGTTTGATGACGGGCCGATTGTTGCGATAATTTTTGTTTTAATAGTCATGATTATACCTCTTGTAAGCCGAGCTTTAAGCGCTTTTAAAAATATTGTAAAAAAGCTGTAATTGCAATCCTTTATTTCAAAAGTATATCGGCTTTTGGAAAAATAACTTTATCTGAACCCTTCTTTTGGTGTGATGAATTTCACACATTTGCTGTGATTTAGATCATTGTGGTTTAAGCCCTTCAGTTATAGTCTCTTTTGTAACTACTCAGATTATCGGTTCAATGTCGAAGAGAGATGAAGATTGAACAGTTAAAAAGAAAGGGAAAATAATGAAAACTTATCTAAAAACAGCTAACACTGTACTAATAGTCGATGAATATCCGCTGTTTCGAAAGTCTTTGAAATCCCTTTTAGGAAAGGTTTCCGGTTATGAAGTAATTGATGAAGCGGAATCGGGATCAGAAGGGTTCAAAAAAGCGATAAAACACAAACCCGATCTGATCATTATGGATATTTCTCTCCCGGACATGAGTGGTATCCATTTTATCAACAGGCTAAAAGATTCAAAAATAAATTCGCGTATAATAATCGTCAGTCTGCATTCAGATGCGGTATATATCTCTGAAGCGTTCAAATACGGGGTTAGTGGGTACTTTTCAAAACTTTCCGATCTTGGGTTGCTCGTTAATGATTTAAAGGTATCAAAAAGAGTGCAAGGTCATGGAAGGCAATATTATTTGAGCGGTTCACATTTCAGGCCATCGGTTTGAGCGGTGATCTATGATTCATCCAATAAATCAATTTTTTAACTCTTCTTTTACCGCAATTCCTATTTTTTCCAGGGTGTAGGGTTTTTTTATGTATTCACCCGCGCCTAATTTTTTAGCCTCTTTAACTCGATCAGTTTCTGAATACCCGCTTGCAATGATCGCTTTTTGGTTTGGGTGAAGCGTTATAATTCTTTTATAAGTTTCCAAACCATCAATTCCTGGTTTCATTATCATGTCTAAAATCAATAAATCAGCAGAATTATTTTTCATGTATTCGATGGCATCTTCACCACTCGAAACTGTTGTTACGGTATAATTCAACTTACCTAAGATATTTGCAGCAATATCCCTCTGCTCTTTAACGTCGTCAATAACTAATACAGTCTCTTTTTTGCCCATATATTCTTCAACGGGAGTAAAGCCTTTTTTTCTTACAGTTTTTTCCCGCGTTGCCGGAAAATATAGAGAGAATGTAGTCCCGACACCTTCAGTGCTTTTTACGTCAATATACCCATTATGGTCATGGATCGTCCCCCAAACAACAGCCATTCCAAGCCCGGTGCCACTTCTTCCCATTGCTTTTTTAGTATAAAATGGTTCAAAGATCCTGGTTAGGTCTTCAGCCGCTATGCCTAACCCAATGTCTTTAATTTTTAAAACTACGAAATCACCCTCCTTTATTTCCTCATTTCCTTTTATCGGTGTGTCAACATATTGGTTACATGTTGAGACGGTAATTTTTCCTCCTGATGGTTGGGCTTCAGCTGCATTTGATACAAGATTCATTACCATTTTTATCAGTTGAGTCGAAGATCCTTCAATATTCAATATGTCTTTATCAAGGTTAGTTATAAAAGAGACCTTGGAATGATATGTTGTTAGCTTTTCATATTCCGGTGATTTCAAATAATCTAAGATGATATCATTTAAGTTTAAAACGATCTTATTTTCTACTCCCCTTCTTGCAAGTGTTAATAGGTCCTGAACAATTTCAGCAGCTTTTTGACCAGAGCTTTGTATTGTCAGGATTGGTTTCCTTAAAGGGCTGTCTTCTTCAAGATCCATTAGTAACAAATCAGGATAAGAAACAATTCCGGACAACACATTATTAAGATCATGGGCTACTCCTCCTGCAAGTAGACCTATGGCTTCCATTTTTTTCGATTGTTGGAGTTGGAATTCTAGTCTCACCTTTTCATTTTCTTTTTCTAAAAACTCAAATTCTACCGCCACCATCCGGCAAACGGTTTTAATTAAGTTCAAATCCCATTCATCAAATTTTCTCTTTTTACCGAATACGTTTATAATACCGGTAACCGCCCCCTCGCGGTCGAAAATGGGTATTCCGGCATAACTTTCCGCTTTTATATCTGACAAGCTTTGCGCTAAAGGAAATCGTACATGCGCATCTGATGTTATTACAATCGGCTTCTTTTCGGTGGCGATCTGCAAGCTGGGCAAACCGTTTGAAGGATCGAAAAGCTTATCATCGTTTATGCTAATTTGTGAAAAAGCAACCGGGTGGAAAGTATTTCCTGTCGGTTGAACTTTTAAAATAAGCGTATTGATGCCCAATACTTCAGATAAGGCATCGGCAACATGGTTGAAAAGGTCGTCTCCACGATTAGTGATTGCAATGTGGTAAAAATATTCTATCCATTTGTTTCTTTCCTCAAGAGAAAGCATCATTTTGGAGATGTTATCGCTTAAAAATTCAAGTTCATAGATACCTTTATATTCCGGTGAATGTCCCATTCGTATGGCACTGATAATCCGGTTAAGCGGTCTTATGAGAAAGCGCTCCTGAAGCAATAGGATCAGTACAAGGCCTAATGACAGTAGGATACCGGTAACAATGTATGCAATATTAACCCGCTTAACCAGGTGAGCATAAGCTTTCGTATCCTTTATTAGGTCGATATGCCATCCCCATGGTTTAAAATCAAAATGCTGAAAGCAATATATTTTACTCTTAAAATGAACCGTCGAAGCGAGCCCTTTGGCATGGTTCCTGATAATAAATTTCATCAAACCCGGTTCGATTTGGTGTTGAAGCAATTCACCTTTTTTAAACTCGGTCAGCCGGCATCCAATGTTGTTCCTTTTGGTATAATCCTCAATAGCGCCCAAAGTGACCGCCTTTTTAATGGTGACTGCCTTTTTGTTGTCCATTTGTCCTGTTTGCATCAATTCTGTAAAGTTTTCATCACAGATATCATATACTTCACTGGCGATATTTGTTAATGCCTCTCTTATCTGTTCATCGGCAAATTCCGAAACAGACCGCAGGACAAAAACATACACCCCGATACCTACTAGGCAAATGACCACCACCACCGGGGCGACCATCCTAAGATGAAAGCTTTTAAGAATCCTTTTTATAGATATTGTCATTAAAATAGGGGCTTTGCAGTTTTTATTTGATTAGGCCAGACCAATTCCTTACGTCCATTCTGCCATTGTATGATAAATGTGTGCTGCCTAACTTGCTTTCCGGTTTTATCGACACCAAAGCGGCCAATGATGGTCATGGTATCCAAATGAAACAATGCATCACGTACTTTATCCTTATTAATGCTTCCCGCTTTGCCCACTGCTTTTTTTAGAACCTGGCCCGCTGCGTAAGCAAGGCCTGCATGATATCCCGGAGCTTCCCCATATGTTTTAATGAACTGGTGATTGAATTTTTTTGCTCCCGGGTAGTTGGCTTTGGGTTCCCAAAGTGACGTTCCAAAAACAGACTCGGCGTCCGGCCCGCATCGGTCGTAAAAACCCTGTAGAGCAGGTCCTACTGAAGCGTAAAAGGCTTTCGGTCGCCATCCAATTTTTTTCAAAGCTTTCGACATGTTGATCGCTTCATTCATATGCCCGCATACCATCAGTACTTGCGAATTGTTTTCTTTGGTTTTTAACGCCAAGGGTTCCAGATTCAGCGTACCTTTTTTGAATCTCTCAAAATCGACGATGTTCAAACCGAACCGCTTTGCCCATTTCTTTGCGTTTACGGCCAAATCGACGGAAAACGGGTCATCGGCATAGACTACTGTAATTCTATCCAGTTCGTTTAAAACAAGAAGCTCTAAAAACCCGATGGTAAATTTACTGGCGGGTGTATAAACGCCTATGGCATTGCGATAACCTTTTTCCCACAGTCTATCGGCTGCCGCTCCGGCAATCAAAGTGGGCATGTTGTGTTCTTCCACGATGGGCAGTACAGCTGCTGTAATAAGGCTTGAATACGGGGCAAAGAGAAAGTCGACATGTTCATTAATAATCAGTTCTCGATATATGGAAACGGCATGCTCGGGGTCACTTTGATCATCTTTAACGACTACTCGTACAGGCCTTCCCAATATACCGTTTTCATTGTTAACATTCTGCTCCCACAATTTAAACCCTTTATTAAGGGCATCTGCCATTACGGCAAACCGGCCGGTAAGTCCAAGACTAACGCCGATTTTTATCGGCTTTTCAGCCATACAGGGGGTTTGAAAAACAAACATCGCTATAATGAGAAGCAGGGCAATCCGTTTCCATCGATTTAACGACTTTAATACTCCTGAATGCAAAAAGCCGAATCGAATGCTGTATAAATCCGTTAACATATGTAGTTTTTCCTGTCCTTAGGGTTAATGAAAAAAACAGTGATAATTTCAGATATCGAGGCGTTTATTTGACAAATCGATTTTATTGCGCAGATTTTTTTGACCTACCAAACACCTGCGCACTTTGGATCACGATATCATTCAAATTGATGGAATTGCCTTATTTTATCATAATATATAACTTTTCTCAAGTTTAAGTATAATAGAGGTATTCTTCAGTATTATTTGATTCAAAAACAAATAATATTTTTAAAATTCCGTGGTAAGTTCAAGTAAGATTAAAGCACAGCTTGAGAG
>MAXL01000493.1 GCA_001751005.1 Desulfobacterales bacterium S5133MH16 | reverse complement strand
TCTTTTATCGTCGATCGTTATTCTGAGAGTGGAAGGTCCTCCGGATAATGGAAATTCATGCAATCTCTTGTGCTGGCTGTATGCTTTGAGTTTCCCGTCATTATCATACAGGGCCACAAAACCAACGGCATCCTGCAGGGGAATATACTCCTGCAGAATCGGCTCCGGGTATTTAGCATGAATGCGTGGAAAGGCCGACACAAGTTCCTGCTCGTTCTTTACAATCTTCAGACCCCGCGAACCGGAACTCTTGCGCGGCTTGATAACGACCGGATACCCAATTTCTCCTGCCAGTTTGACCGCATCATCCAGATTTTTGGGATACCTTGTTTCCGGAGCGGGCAAGTTTAATTTCCGGGCAAGTTGAAACGTCTTTGCCTTGTCAAAGGCCAGATGAAAGGATTCCGGTCGCGGGACATGCAAGGGAACATATTGTTGCAACATGTCCTGGGCATCTACAACGATCTTTGTCGAAGAATCAATAAAGGGCAGCACAAGATCGTAGCGGGTTTCTCTAACCTTGTTCTGCAATGCCTCCAGGAAAGCCTCGGGATGCTCCGCAGGATCGGGGTACAGCCACTTTTCGGCAGTAAACCGGGAACTGAAACAGAGAGCATTCTTTGTATGCGCGCCTACATCGACGACGTGTCCTTTTTTGGCGAGACTGCGTACACAGGAAAGAACATTACGCTGCTGCCCATCAAGAATGAGTATTTTCCCCATTCTATTTTCCTTTTTTAAATTCACGTTGAATACGGGTCAGCAGTCTATGAGGGAAGCTGATGGATCGACATGTGCATTTCCCATGTCGGAGTTGTGCCGTCAATGTTTCTTTGCCCTGGTATTCCGGCAGGGATATGTATGTATGACCAAGTTCATATACCGCATGACCGTCACTCCCTACCGACTGCGGTTTGTCATATTTTTCCGCAAATTCCTTTGCTCTGGTGTTTGCCCCGTCAGTTCGGTTGCGGCCATTGAATACTTCTATGATATCAAACTGGTCGACCAATTGATAGAGAAATTCCTCTGCAAGAGGACTGTCACTATTGCCGTGTCGTTTAAAGGGGTGAGGTACGCCGATCAAACCGTTTTGCTGCCGAATTTTTTCAATGGTGATCTCCACATCCAATCCGGGTTCAATGTACTCTGAAAGGTAGAAACCAATAATTTCCCCCTGTTTTGTTTTAATTTCTTCTCCCACAATAATCTGCTCTCCAAACTGCTTCTTTGCCTCTAATGCGCCGGCAATTTCATCATGATCCGTTATTGCCAGGATAAAATCAGGGTGTTTGTTAAAAAATCGCTCAAGTTGGCGCATTGAGGTAAAGGCATCATAGGAATATGCGGTATGGGTGTGAAAATCAATTTTGGGCATTCAGGAACTCGGTTTACGGTTTACAGTTGGCGGTTTACGACTTAACGAATCAGACAGAGATTGAAGCATACGGGAAATGGACCTTAAGTCTGTTACCCATTCTTCTGCAGATTCTTTTGAAATAATGGCCGCCTCACGGGCAATGTACGTTTGAGTTCGAAGTTCCGCAGCCGAACCTAATGCGATATGTACGAAATGACGAAAATCTTTGGACGTGTGTCGTTCTGAGCCTTCGGCGATATTGCTCGGAATAGAAATAGCAGCTCGAATCATTTGATCACGAAAACCGAAAACTCGACAATCTCTCATCATCTTTGTTACGGAAACCGCCAAACGACATCCAGCTTTCCAAACTTCCAAACTCTCAAACGATACACTCATAAGCTCAACTTTCTGACTTGATATAACAAACTGATATCCAAAAAATATACATTATTCCCGACTTATTCATTGAATTTGCAGTTTACGGTTTACGGTGCCAGTTAGACAAAAAAATCATGACGGCCTATCATATTGATATTGCAGAAAATGTCACTTACTAATAAGTGTTCTTTTTGTTAACCGTAACCGGCAACTGTAAACCGTAAACTAATAACTATAAAAGAACTAAGATCTATAAATATAGTAGCATCGGCACAAGCTAAAAACTTCCATTACAGATGAACCACATCTTCAAAACCTTTATAATAGTCCATCCAGTCTCCCTGAAAAATTTTATCACGTTTTCTCAAAAATGAGATTTGATGATAAATTTTGTGCAGTTGAGTCTCCGCCCAGACAAAACTTTTCATGTCTTCAAGAGATGTGTTTTCAAGGGCCATAGCCGTTTTTCGTATCAGGGAGTGTTTAAACTTAAAATTAAAGCGGGGCAGCGATTCCCGGTCGGTATAATCACCTGCCAGAATTATGTCTTTATCGACCTTTTTCTCTCTCAACGCCCTTTCCAGCAAAGGAATTTCTTCCGGTGTATCATAGCCAAGCAACCAGGATACAATTAAATCAATTTTGAGATTATCCCATCCGGCCATTAATAAGTCAAGCCGGCGTGGATCGCCTCGTCTGGTGGATTCAGAATCCAAACCAATGGTTCCGTCTACAATTGTATACATCTTCATGGCTTCGTTGGTTTCCAAGAGCTTTTCAGACAGTATACGATGATATTTTCGACGAAATACAGGCAAAACGCCAAATAAATTCTTAGTAGCACATGAAATTTTTGCTATCCCGTGGGCATGGGGAACCGGCGTATTGATAACTTGGGCGGTATCAAAAAGCACCGGGATTTCCCATTTATTTCGTGGAAAATCCTCATAGTCCACAAACGGCACATCATACTTGTGCAGGATGTTGATAAGGCCGGTTCGCCTGATCATATCATAAGCCCTGAAAGTCATCAGATCGCCTTCAACCACCAGGACATTTTTAAACCCTCTATCGCAAAGCGCTTTTAAAAAGGCATCAAGAAACCAAGGCGATGTATTGGAGCCCGGATACACCTTATCAAAATTACCATTTATCTTGACAACCGTTTTTGCATCTTTATCAAAATGATTTCCCAGAGACTCCTCCATGAGAAGCGCAACATCTTCCTGTAACGACTTAGGCGATGTATTTTTTACGTGTACCGTATTCTTGTATTCCATGATTAATTACCTTTTTTATTTGTAAGAGTTCACCAGCACCCCATTTTCGTCCGATCAGGCTTACTCACATAGACGGACTATAGATTCGCAAGACTGCTTGAACGAACCTGGGGCACTGGTAAACTCTTACAGGTCTGAGGAGATAGCAACTTGGTTGCACCCAGTGAATTATTACTTTTCTTTCTTTAATTCTACTTTGTCACATTTCTTCTTTGCGTCATTCCAGCATGCTTTTAGCGGGAGATAAGCGTAGACTTCGATCCAGGGTGTTGCCGGCTACTGGATCCCCGATAACAACATTCGGGGATGACGTGGAACCGACGGTTGTTTTCATTTCATAGTTAATGTGACAAAGTAGAATTAAGTAAAAAGAGACAGCTTACAAGAAAATGTCAAATTAAGCCGCCATGTTACGCTTGTGCAGAGAACTTCCGAGGATACGTTCAATTTCGTCGAGGTATTTTGCCGCCAACTGTGCCCTGGTATAACCAGACTC
>MAXL01000492.1 GCA_001751005.1 Desulfobacterales bacterium S5133MH16 | reverse complement strand
GCATGTTTTTCATACTCTTATTTTCCCCTAAGATGAGCGTTTCAAATTCTAAAAGACACTCAACTATCTATTATTTTTAATGAATTATCTTGATTTATAGGTAACGTTCAAAAGTGTTCGCATAGTCTAAATTTTGGTTGATTAAGCATTGAGAGCAAGGTCAGAAATATCCCTGCTTTTGAGCTCTGAAGATTAAAATTTGAGTCCGACCCCAGAGGAATAGGCTACGCATTCCACGGGGCAGGCGCAGGGATTGGGCAAAAAGGGGGGGCGTTTCTCAAAGGTCTCAAGTTTTGATGGCGTCTGCTACTGTAAATAAAGTTAACGAAGCAAATGGGCAAATCAGGTTCGCCTTGGGACTAATCCATGGCATCGAGTACCTTGTACCCTTCCTTTTCCAGAGCTTTTTTGATAACCCCTGTATTGCAGGCCGAAAGCCGAAAGTAATATACCCGTTTGCTGATTTCTTGTGCGGTAATCCCAACGTTTATAATATCACCGCCATTATCGTTTATAATCTGTGACACGTTTCTGAATGCACCCGGCTCATCTCCAACAACCAGGTCAATACGGGAACTGGCCGTCAGCAGACCCATCATGTCAATAAAAGCCCGAAGGATGTCCGTCTCGGTAATTATTCCGACAAGTTTGTCGTTTTTTACAACCGGCATCCCGCCGATTTTGTGCTTATAAATGAGTCGTGCCGCACTCTCCACGTCATCATCGGGCTTAACCTTAATTGGATTCCTTACGATCAAATCCGAAAGAGATACATCTCCCAGCATAGAGGGAAGAAAGCCTTGTTTCAAATCCGCAAGAGTAACAAAACCCTTAAGCCGGTTACCCTTTGCAACCACAGGAAGATGCCGGATTGAATTAACTTTCATAAGTTCGATGGCTTCCTGGATAGAAGCACTTTCCGTTATGGTAATGGGATCAGGAATCATTAATGAATGAATTTTCATGGCGTCTTCCTTTGTTCTGATCGGCCGGCATCATCCAGTGCATTCAATACCAGCGTAATGGGCCTGTCTTCTTCACTTTTCCCGGCAAACCGAATAGGACCCGGCCTTCTGTAGTTATCCTCACCTGGCGCCGCCGCGAGCCATTTCTCTCTAAATGCCTTTATCACTCTAAAAGAAGCGGAATTAATATCAACCAGACTTTTTTCCAGGACAAGGGCCAATTTTCCTTTCCTTTCTTCAAGGTGCATGAGCGGAGCAATGGGAATCCCAATGGGCTCCCATTTTGAAAAATCCTTTTCCAAATTCATTATTGCTGCCATTTGTCCGGTAGAACCGTTGGCGATAAGGGTAAAAACAGTCAGCCCAAGGTTATACGCATAATTGCAGTCAAATCGGGTGGGGTCGTTTCCTCTGCCGTCATAACCGTAAAAATGAATCTGTGTTTTGAATTTCGGCACCGATTTCTGAAAAATCTTTTCAACAGGAGCGGGAATCTTTTCATCTTTTGAAATCACACCCTCCTTCTCCAGTTCCTGTCTGAGGATTTTGGCAGATATGATGGATGCTTTAATCAAGAAAAACTCGGAATCATCATAGTTCTTGAAAAGAATCGGCCCGAAGTAATCCGGATCAAGACCTGCTTTTTCAAGGGTCTTCCGGTAATACGATTTTTCTATTCCGATCTTGTAAGTTCCTTGCTCCTTTAAAATGTTGAGATAATCTTTGACCAACCCCATAAGAACTTTTTCTGTCTCAACCTGGGAAAACTGGAAATTTCCGTGACTGTCTCTTTCCATGAGAAGGCCTTCCTGAAAAAAATCAGGAATATCATTGAACAGATCATCATCCCGTGTATTCCATATGGAAAAAGAAGCACCTTCCCTTTCGAATCTGGCCAGACGTCTCAGGTATTCCAGCTTATCTTCAAGAACCGGAAAATCTGCGTGGAAATACGTGTCATGGGTTCGGTCGTATTCTGCAATGATTGTGTTCAGCTTTATGATAAAAACCTGTATTTCATTGATAAATTCCAGAACGCCTTCTGGTATTACAATCACGCCGTAGTTTTTTCCCACAGCAGTTCTTCTGACAATGCCGTCGCAAATCACACGGGAAAGGTGTCTTAACGTCATTCCATAGGCATGATAATCCACGGTTCCTCGTTTTTCAGCTTTTTCAATTCTCTCTTTATCGATGTAATCGGAAAGATCCTCACCGATGAGGGTCATATTGGCATGTGTCTGCAACGCAACTTCAAGTGCCAGATGGCTGGCGACTCTTCCCATGACCTTGCAGATATGCCAGTATTTTACATCCGAACTGCTGTCTGTGCACAGATTGGAGATAGCGTTGGCAAAGGCCCTGGCAGCCGTATGAAAACCAAAGGACATGGCGCACAAAACATTCCCTTCCGCATCTCTTACCTGTATATCGCCATCAATGGTCTTAGGAACCCCGATGACATGGATGCGGTCTTCAATCAATTCCTGTGCCAAAAACGCCGCATTGGTATTTGAATCATCACCGCCAACAATGACAAGGGCCTCCAGACCCAGATTTTTGCAGGTCTCTTTTGAAAGGGCCATTTTCTCTTTTGTATCTATTTTACCGCGGCCGGTTTTTATCATGGTAAACCCACCCAGGTTTCTGTATGAATCAACAAGAGGGCCGGTTATTTCAATGGCTTCATTTTCAATGATTCCGTCCGGACCGAGGATAAAACCGAAAAGTCTGGTTTCGGGATTGGCTCTTTTTGCAGCATCGTAAAGCCCTGCAATGACGTTATGTCCTCCGGGAGCAGGACCGCCTGAAAATACAACACCGATAATATATTTTTTACCGTATCTTTGTTTGAAGGATTCTTCGGGGGAATCCATTCCTACAACAGATTGAACTTTGTTATTTATAATATCCGGCAGCTGTTTCCGGGCTTCCCTGTCAATACTGAATTTGAAATCATCATTATCCTTCAACACCGTATAGGAACTTGTAAATACCTCACATTTAGGAGGAATGTATTTTCTTCGTTCAATCAGCTCCTGATTAATATTGCTGGCCGCTTTTTCGACTTCGGGATTTTTCAGGAGCTCTTCGATAGTGATGAGATTTTTATCTTTCATGGTATGGCTCCATTACAGGTTGTCATATGAAAACCGATGAATTCTTCCTTTTACGAATTCATAAATAATAATATCCAGTCTATAATGTTTGTGTCAAGTCTATTCGATTTCTTAATTTTTCAATAGTCAATCTTCAATCCTTCTAAGCCTCCCAACCAGAT
>MAXL01000491.1 GCA_001751005.1 Desulfobacterales bacterium S5133MH16 | reverse complement strand
TATCAAGCATTCAGTTCCTTTTGCAATATCAAGTAAAACAAATTTATCATTAGAATCCGCAAAAATACCAAGTTATCTTTTGCGTTCGGGGAGTCATAACTCCACCTTGCGGAGTACCTTTGCTGCTTCCTTTACCTCCGGTGTATTTTCGCTTACCATTTTCATCCGTCTCAACAACCGGGGCTTTTAGCCATTGTCGGATAATATGAAGTATAGCCTTATCACATATCCGCTCGGCTACTACGGCCATCAGATTTGAATGGGAAATGCTGTCAAAATACTTGGACAAGTCTGCATCAATAACTTTCGTGTGCCCTTGACGCAAGGTTCTGGTAATGTCATCTACCGCACCGTGGGCTGACCTTTTCGGTCTGAATCCGTATGAATTATCGCAGAAGTCTGCTTCGAAAATCGGCTCGATGACCATTTTGACGGCCATCTGTGCCACCCTGTCTCGAATGGTGGGGATGCCCAAAGGACGTTTACTTCCATCCGGTTTAGGAATCATCACCCGTTTTACGGGTTCCGGCTTGTAGGTCTTCGACTTAAGCGCTTCCTGCAGTTCTGCCAAGAAGGCATCTTTCCCTTCATTTTCCTCAATATCCTCGAAGGTGGCTCCGTCCACTCCGGCGCTGCCTCTATTGGAACGAACAAGGCGCCATGCATGATTGAGAATATCCGCGCGGTGGACCTTGTCATATAAGGAGTAGAAGCGAAAGGAAGGCTCTTGCTTGGCCTTGCGATACAGCTTCCTCTGTAGTGTCCTGATACTTGAAGGGGTTAATAGCATTACGGCAATCCCCATATCCTCCACTCTTTGGTTGCATTAACAAAGCAGGGTTCCTTCCCTCGGGAAAGGTTATGTTGTCCTTTTCCTCTAACGGTACTATGAACCCCTCCGACTTCCAATTCAGCCCACTGAGATTTCGTTTCCTTATACTCACTGGTTGATGACTCTCTATCATCACCGAATTGGATCTCCAGCACTGGGCTGATTATCTTCCATTGCATGCCACCCCTGCTACCCCGGTAAATCCCCCTGCCCCTTTCCGTTTTCAGTACAGAGGACATCGGCCTTCCCCTTATGACCACAGGGTCGGCATTTACAATAAGTAACGAGGCTACATATAGGTTCACTTTCGTTGCGGCCTGCAATTTTGCCAATTGGGAACTCACGACCCTCGGTTGCCCGAACGCCGCTCCCTTGAGCTACCAAGGTGAACGGATAATTCCCTGGACGGGACTTTAACCCGTTAGATAATAAGCTGTTACTGCATACGGTCAGGTCTTCATTCTTGACAGTTTTTCGGCACAATGTGAAGAATGAAGACCTGACCCTTAGGCTGTTATAGGTAAAAAACGATGAAGCTTCGAAAACACATCCGACTATTGATCTTGGTAACTATAGCTTGGTTTCTCTTTTGGATTGCTGGACTTCCGGAATACTACCAGCAATATTCGATAACATTCATGGTCATATTTGATTTGGCAATTTTGCCTCCAATTTGGTTTATAATCTATCGAAGCGCGAAACAATCGAGACCGGGACGTGGATTGAAAGTTTGTTTATGGTGGTCTTTTTATATTTCTGTTCCGTTGTTCATCTACGACCTTATTTATTGCGGTTTTTATCTTGGCCATAGCATAGGTTTTCTGACCAAGTACTGGTATATTACAGTTTATTATTTTCTACCATGGGTAATCTTTCCCCCCACGGGGTGGTTGGTTGATAAAAGGCGTAGTTTAATTTAGCTTTGTGTTCGTTAAAGGGGCGGTTGCCATTTATCATTAACAGCATATCAAGCCAGGGAATGGTGTCAAATCTTGAATAGTGAATTAAAACTATTTATAATATGATATCAGCAAGTTATTGTCTCATCAAAACCTTAATTTGTGGTTATATACAGCATGATTATGATAAGATTTCTCAGTCCCATAGATGAATCTGCCCGTTCACTGAAATGGCAAATTAAACGGTTGTATTGGTCAGGTGTGAGAAACTGAGTAACTGTTTTTCAATTTTTGGATACGGTATCTTGAGGGCAATATTTTTTAGTATGTGCTGATGAAGCGTAAAAAATGGTAAAATTACCTTAGGGTCCAGACGCGGGATTTTGCGACATGAATTGAGGGGGTATTGTAGTCGGCTGTAAAATCGATTAGATGCCGATAGCGAACCCTTTTAACAGACCGAATTCTTTGTGTTTTTAGAAAGTTTGCTAATTCGTTAAGCCGGATGGTTAAAGCCTGGATGGAACGTACTGAGAAATCGGCCTGTTGGCAATAATCTAAAAACTGTTTGCGATAGTAATGAAGCATGATGCCACCTCCTTGTCGCGCCATAGCTTTTCAGCGAAGGCGGACCGTTGATCATGCTTCATCATTAAACGCCTATTAATAAAAGGCAAACTGCGCTAACTGCGGGGTTTGTTGGTTATGTCTCAAAGAAAATAACCCTCTCTACAGCCCAAAACCATAAAATATCTTGACATTAAACCGAAACTGCCTTACAGGTTAGTAAGATACATTAAATATGTAAGGAGGAATTATGGCGACTGCAACTCTTACAACTAAAGGTCAGGTTACTATACCTAAAAAAATAAGAGAAGCTCTAAAATTGCATACCGGCGATAAAATCGAGATTATTGTCACAGAAAAAAGAGAGGCCATAATCAGGCCAATTTCCAAAAAAGTAGACGAAATTTTCTGTAAATTACATAGGTCAGGCAGAAAAGCCGTGACTCTTGAAGCTATGGATGATGCGATTAGAAACAGAATGAAGGATAAATTTAAATGAAAGGAGTAGACACAAATATTCTAATCCGTTTCTTAATTGGCGATGACGAACAGCAAACAAAGAAAGTTTACAAAATTTTCAAAAAAGCTGAATCAGAAAAAAAAGAGTTATTTGTCCCCTTGCTCGTTGTCTTAGAATTTATCTGGGTCTTAGAATCAGCCTACGAAATTCATAGAGATGAAATTTTAGATTCGATAAGCGACCTTTTATTAATGCCAATTTTGAAGTTCGAGCATCAGTCAGCCTTGCAACAATTCATACTCTCTGCACAAGGAAACAGATATGATCTCTCAGATCTTTTAATTGCTTATTCTGCCAAAATAAATGGTTGCGAAACAGTTATTACTTTCGACAAAAAAGCATCTAAATTCAACCTGTTTGAACTTGCAAAATGACATATCGGGATAGGGACGCCCATCTCTGAGCGCCCCTCCCACACCACCGTGACTTCCGGGACATCCTAAAATTATAAGTTTCTCTGATAGAAGGCTTTAAATTCATTCAGCCGGATGGTTAAAGCCTGGATGGAACGTACTGAGAAATCGGCCAGTTGGCAATATTCCAAAAACTGTTTGCAATAGTAATGAAGCATGATGGCAACCCCTTGTCGCGCCATAGCTTTTCAGCGAAGGCGGACCGTTGATCATGCTTCATCATTAAACAC
>MAXL01000490.1 GCA_001751005.1 Desulfobacterales bacterium S5133MH16 | reverse complement strand
TTATTCAAATGAAGAAAAAATTGAAATCATTGAAACTCTGTGGCGGATTGTCTATGTAGACGGAAAAATGGATCAATACGAACACTACCTAATGAACATGCTTAAAAAGTTGCTGCGCCTTTCTCACGATCAACTGATCGATGCGAAGTTAAAAGTGCTACATTCTAAATAAATGTGATTTGGTAGACGTCTTATAATCTCCCCGTAACCTTGACATGAGTTTAATATCAAGCTCGGTTTTGAAGATTTACCTGCTGTAAAATGGAAGTTAATGAATATTAAAAGAATGGAAAAAAAGAAGCATAAAAAAGCACTTGAAAAATTAAGGAATTACCTTGAATAATAATCCCGGTTCTTTCCTGTCCTGTTCCTTAACAGGAAAAAATCGACATATCAATTTATCAAGGAACGCAACCTTCGAGGGGTCTTCATTAAACCACCCGTTTTACGAGTGATAGGTGATTTTTTCATCTACTCAATTTATAAATAGCCCGAAGCGTGTCAATTACCTCCTCGGCGGTGATCCCCCTTAGCCCAAAGGGCTTTAGGCTTTGAGGAGGATCAGCTTCTACTGCTTGTAGAAACCTCTGTAAATCGTCACCAATTAAATCTGAAAGAACCATACGTGTGTCCGGTGCAATAACCTGAAAAAGTCGAAAAACGTCATTTTTATGTTTCTTTATGTCTTTTTCATCCACTTTTTCACCTGCTTCCCGCCTTCCGGTAAGGTCCAGCCATGCTCTGGCCTTCAGGGGTATGATGCACTCCGGTGGGACTACTGAAAAGCCACTGCTCTCACTTTTGGATTCGTGGATAAAGCTGTAATATGCGTCATCCAGTAAGATGGCCGAGAGGCTTGATGCCTCCTCATCAACTGGGATAGGCGTTAGATGAGCGTCATCCTGGAGAGTCAACGCATCCGGGATGCGGGAAAACAGTTCCAGCATCCACGGAAATGTCTCATCTTCCGGCTCATAAAACCGGTAAAATAGTTTTTTACCAGTGCTTTTCTGCCGATTCTGATATTTGCCCTTCTTAACAAAATCCCAAAATGCGTTAACGAATTCGGTGTCCAGGGCCTCCACGCATAAAACGATATCGAGGTCTTTAGTGACTCTGAAATCGAGTCCGGCCTCTTCCATGGCAAGATAGCAGGCAGCCCCACCAATCAAGACATAACGATCGTTAAAATCCTCAAAATGCGCCCTGAATTGATCTATCCCTTTTACCATGCAACTTGCTCCATCAATTCCTCCAATGCCGATTCCACACGTTCATCATCATTCGCTTGCATGCTCAGGTACAGGGAAAACCGGTCCACCACGTCGTCTTTTGCAAATAGCTCCGGATGATAACTCCAAACCTCCAACTCACAGGCGTCTGGTTCTGCAATCTTCAGTACTCTTAAGTTCTTGTTGGTCTTAATTTCTTTCCACTTCTTTCCCTCCAGGGCAAAGACAGGGTTTGCAGGTTCTGCCAGAGTGGAATAGTAAGTAAGGGCAGTCAGGCCTGCTTTCACACCCAATGGCTTATTCAGAGAATGTTTTACCCACAGCCGCTTTTTAACAGGGCTGCGCAGTGTTTCGAGGGCATTTTCCCACAACTCTTTTTTATTCCCATCGAAACGTAGGACCCGTTCCCTGCCTTCCATGGCTATTTGGCCCAATCCGGCGCCCTCCAGTTCATCCAAGGCACGGGTCATAGTCATGGCTGTGTATCCCAAACGGTTCGCTAATTTTTTTGGGGTGAAACGAAGCTTGCCACCGTGGAGTAGGGCATACAGAACAATCGTCTGAGTCGAGGGGCTCCATCTGGGCTTCGTGTTCCGAATTTTTTTAAAATGCTCACGCAGATCGATTCCGAGAAACGGGAGGTACATTTGATTTTCGGGAATGATAAAGGGCAACTTATGCTCGATCATTCGTTTGCGGTTATATGCGGTCGCTTTCTGCTGCACATAGATTACCTCATGATTCCATTTTTTTTGCACCTGGAGAATGTGTTTGCGGATGGTTGCGGGAGTTTGCTCCGTTTCATCTTTAGCGACCATCGCCAGGCAATCCGTCTCCAGGATTGGCACCTCAAAAAAAGCATATAGGTTCCGAAGGAAAAAAGGCAGTTTTTCCGCCTCTTCCCATTTTTTTGGTTTCACATATATATCAAGCGTCTCTTTCAAATAACGCTCAAAGCTGGTGTCCATTTGGTCCATTGCTTGCACCTCCAATAACGCAATTTTTGCACACTAACATTTTAAATGTTATCGTGCAATATATTTGTTATTATATTTGTTCTCTTGCTTTTCGTTTTATAAATTTGATAAGTTTTATTAATAGATATTGCTTTCTTTTCTCATGATATTAATTGGTTAACATGGCCCAACCACAAATCCTGCTATCATATAGAATATTTTCTATGACCAGCATTATTAATCTTTAAAGTTTAAAATAATTTACAAGGTTAGTCAAATCCAGAGCATCTCTCTGAACCTTTAACTTGGATAAGGAATGATTGGCAGCCTACGCCTTGCGGTATGCCGAAAAAAGGTAGAGTTTATCCTGAGCTTGACGAAAGGATCAGAGGCAGGGTGAGTTTACCCTGAGCTTGCCGTAGGGCAAAAAAGGAGAGAAACACCGAATTACTACCAGCAAATATATCTTTTAATTCCTATTCCTTGTCGTATTGTTAAGGCGTTATAATCACTAATCAAGGACCACATGCCGACATATCAATATATCAAGGAGCGCAACCTAATGGACGTCCCCAACCCTGTGAAACCGGC
>MAXL01000489.1 GCA_001751005.1 Desulfobacterales bacterium S5133MH16 | reverse complement strand
GTAAATCTGATCTAACTGAGAAAGTTCCTGATAGCTTGTATAATTGATCTTTTTTTCATCCGCCCATTTACCCACCACCGAGTAATCGATACAGATGACGGCTGTAATATAATCCCTTTTATCTCCGATCACCCACGAGTCTTTCACATAGGGGCTGAATTTCAAGCGGGTCTCCAAGTACTGGGGAGAAAAAGGTCTCCCGTCCCTTAGAGTGAATACATCTTTAGTACGATCAAAGACAACCAGGTGACCGTCATCATCAATAAAACCTCTGTCACCTGAATAGAGCCAGCCATCCTTCAAGGTCTCTTCCGTAGCCTCGGGATTCTTATAATACCCTAGAAAAACCGACGGGCTTCTGGTAAGGATCTCCCCATCTTCGGTAATTTTTATTTCTGTTTCCGGTATGGGGTGACCCACGGTGTCAAATTTTATGTCTCCACTACGATGGACCACTGAAATACCGGCCACTTCGGTCTGGCCGTAAATCTGCTTGAGGTTTACTCCCAATGCATGAAAAAAACGAAAGTGGTCCGGCCCCATGGCCGCGCCACCGGTATAGGCATTGCGAACTCGGGAAAGACCCAGGTGGTCTTTCAGCTTTTTTTGCACCGTAATATGAGCCAGCCAATCCAGAAACGCCCAGTACCAGGGAATTGGTTTTTTCTGAAACTTAAGGTCGGCCACATGATAACCGATCCGGGTAGAAAGCTCATAGAGTTTCCGCTTAATCCAGGTGGCATCCAGGTATTTGACCTGAACCGTACGGGTCATCTGCTCATACATGCGTGGGGGAGCAAACATAACATGGGGGCCTATTTCCCGGATGTTGTCTTGTGCGGTTTCAGTCTCCTCGGGAAAATTGATGGTGTATCCCACCTGCAGACCACAGGAAATAGACATCATCTGCTCTCCGATCCATGCAAACGGCAGGTAAGAGGCATAATCATCCGTGGCCAGGCATGGATCCACCGCCATGAGGTACTTTCCCATACTCAACATGTTATTGTGGGAAAGCAATGCCCCTTTGGGCAGCGCAGTGGTGCCCGAGGTATAGAAAAGGAGCGCCACTTCATCGCCATGGCCCTTGTCGATTATCTCCCTGAACAGTTGTGGCTGTTGCTGTTCAAGTTCCCGACCCAACTTCTGAACTTGCTTGAGGCTTATCAGATAGTCCTGATCATAATTTCGCATCCCTTTGGGATCATCCCATATGATCTTTTCAAGCTTAGGACATTCATTAAAAATTGAAATGGCTTTATCGACCTCTTCCTGACCTTCACCGAACAAAAACTTTGTGTCTGAATGGTCGATTATATATTTGACTTCTTCGATCAAGCTGTCCTGGAACAGCCACACGCCCACTCCTCCGGCGCACAGAGTGGCCATTTCCGCCCACAGGCCTTCAGGACGGTTGTCGCCGATCATGGATACTTTGTCTCCATTTTCGAGTCCAAGGCTGAGGAGGCCCAATGCGAGGTATTTAACGTTCTCGAGATAATCGTACCATGTGATGGGCCGCCAGATTCCAAACTCTTTCTCACGCATGACCACCCTGTTTTGGCCATACTGGTGCGCCTTTTCATAAAAAAGTTTGGGGATCGTCAGATCTTTTGTAATTTCAATGCCGTATTGGCTATTATTTTGAACGGTTTTATCTCCTTGTTGCATACAGGTCCTCTTCACCAAGGTATGCCTTGATCACTTCGGGATGATTCTGTACTTCCACAGGTGTGCCGTCAATGATCATGTTGCCAAAATTAAGAACAAAGACATGATCGGAAAGATCCATGACCACGCCCATGTCATGCTCCACTAGAAGACATGTGATCTTCCATTTTTCATCTTCATTAATATCTATAATAAATCGGGCCATGTCTTCAACTTCTTCAAGATTAAGTCCGGCCAGTGGTTCATCAAGAATCAAAAGCTCGGGCTCCAGGGCCAGTGCACGACCCAGTTCTACCCGCTTTTGAAGGCCGTACGGCAACATTCCGACCGGCTTATTCCGAATATGTTGGATCTCTAAAAAATCGATTATTCTTTCTTCAATAAAGGTCCGGTGTTCAATCTCTTCCCGCGCAGTTTTACCAATATATACCGATCCACTGGCGATGCCCGATTTAGAGTGGATGTGCCTGCCCAGACGGATGTTATCCAGTACCGTCATTCCGCCGAACACCTCGACTTTCTGAAAAGTCCTGGCCATACCCAGTTTTGCCCGTTTATACGGTTTTAATTTGTTGATCTTTTTTCCTTTGTAGTAGATGTTCCCTTTTTGCGGCATGTAAAGACCGTTAATAATATTCATCATCACGGTCTTTCCGGCCCCGTTGGGCCCGATCACAGAGTGTATCTCTCCTTTTCTTATTTTCAGGCTGACGCCGGCCAGGGCAAGAACCTTTCCGAAACTCATATGAACGTCTTCTATCTCCAGCAGAACGTCCTGTTCTTTGATTGCATTCGATACTGCCAATATTCTTAACCTTCCTTTATAAAAAAAGAGCCAAGGATCTGCGCTCTGAGAATTATCTATTTATTTTGAAAAGATAGTATTATAAAATAATTATTTTTTCTACGGCTTTTACAATTTCATCGGGCTCATCCATAATTTGCAAAATTTCTAAATCTTCCGGAGAGATCCGTTTTTCGGCAAGCAATTTGTCCTTGATCCAGTCAATAAGTCCTGTCCAGTAATCGGAGCCAACCAGAATTAACGGAAACGGTTTTATGCGTTGTGTTTGAATCAGTGTGACCGCTTCAAAAAGCTCATCCAGCGTGCCAAAACCACCGGGCATGATAATATAGGCTGCGGCATATTTAATGAACATGACCTTACGAATAAAAAAGTATTTAAAATCGACTCTAATATTTGCAAAAGGATTGGGTTTCTGCTCAAATGGCAGGATAATATTCAGGCCGATGGAAGTTCCTCCCGCCTCTGCCGCACCTTTGTTTGCCGCTTCCATTATTCCGCCACCACCGCCGGTGATAACAGAAAATTTGTTTTTCACAAAAAGAGCAGCCAGCGCTTCGGTTTTTCTGTAAATCGGATCATCCGGCTGAACTCTGGCTGACCCGAAAAAAGTCACAGAAGGTCCGATATCATGGAGGGTTTCTACCCCTTCAACGAATTCGCCCATGATTCTGAAAAGGCGCCACGCTTCGCCTAATTTAAAGTCGTCAATAAGAAATTGTTTATCCATATAAAAATCAGGGCCCAATTTTGATGCACTCGTAAAAAGTCATCTAATAGATGGCAAAGTAAAAAGATCCAAATTCAAGGCGCGCGAATTTCCTGTCATGAGGCGTACTTAGCGTACGCCGCAATGACAACGAAATGAAGCGCAACGCAAAAGTTGGACTTTTTACGAGGCCATCAATTTTATCGGCATACAGCCGACATAGTTAAACGCCTCATGTCCCGCCGTCAAATCCGATGGTAACCTTATCCTGGTCCACAATCACCGGAACCTTGCGCAT
>MAXL01000488.1 GCA_001751005.1 Desulfobacterales bacterium S5133MH16 | reverse complement strand
TTATCTTGTGAACCCAAATTGAACCGGCCGTTTGCCGAACCGCCGCCAATCATAAATTTAATCGGCTCTATTGTAAGGTTCCCGTTTTTGAGCAAAATATCGACCGTCATGTCATCGAGCGCCAGCCTTGGCAGCAGGACCTGCTTGTCTCGAATCTTGATGTCGGCGTCAACGCTCTTTAGCCCGTCCAGGGACCAGGGTTCGCTGGAAAAAACCTTGTCTTTTTTTTTGTCAGATTTTGCCGGCTTTCGGTTACTTCTGCCGTTACAGATATCTGCAATGACCTACAGATATCAACCCTCTGAATTTATGTGATATTCGAAACATATCTATCAATAAGCTGAGTCAGCGATCACTGCTATCGATCAAAGGATTCCATCTGCATCGATATTTTCTTTTCATTTATACATATCTCAAAAGCATATTTTCCGCAAATCATAGAATATATCGAAAAGATATCATAGCATTACCTCTGGCTAGGTTTTTTTAGGTAACTTTTAAACAAAGGAGGTAGGTTATGAAAGTATCGAAAGCCATAGAAATCTGTTTAGAGTATCACCGAAACTACTCAAAACCAAATACCATAAGATCATATGAATCGATTCTTACAAGATTTAGTTTGACCTTTGGTGATAAAGACATGGAAAAGATTTCCTCGGAAGATATTCTCACCTTTTTAAATAAGATCACAGACGGCAGAAAGCAGCAAACCAAACGAACTCGATATTCTCATCTGGCTGCATTTTTCAATTTCATTGGAACCAATATTGACGAAAGCATACAAAACCCCTGTGCCAATCAACTACTGAAAAAGCTTTACAAAACCACTACGCCTGTTCGCTGGGATAGTTTTGAAAAGGAAACGATTGATGAGGTTATTTTCCGAACAACCAAACCCCGGAACCGGCTGATTTTGGAATTAATGGCAAGGGGTGGAATGCGTATCGGTGAAGTGTTGAAGCTGACACCGGATGATATAGCAGGCCAAAAATTGCTTCTCAGAGATCCGAAAAGTGGCCGTGAACAAGAATTTATATTTGTAACTCAGAAAATTGCAGATCGATTAAGAGAATACATCAGGTCAAACAATATTGAGTCTAATAAGAGGATATTTCCTATATCTTATGAGGCAGCCAGATCTATGGTAAAAAAGGCCGGTGAAATGGTTGGTGTTCGCCTTCGACCACATGATTTAAGGCGCCACGCTGCTACATATGCATCCCGTGCTGGTGTTCCAATTGAAATTGTCAGCAAAATAATCCTCCGGCACGCAAACCTTTCGACAACTCAGATGTACTTGGGAAAGGTCAGTGACATTGAAGCCATGAGATGGATGGAGAATTTGTATACATAAAAACGGTGGGGAGGATCATTGATGATTCTCCCCGACTATTCAAGTATCATTTAACTATCTCAAATATTTAAACAATTCAAAAACTTTGATCGATTGCAGAAAGCACAACTGTAGCATTAAGAACTGGAATTGATGATATCACAGGTTTTGGTGACCCTTAATTATAGCAAATACGTTGGAGTAAGCACAAAAATTGAAACAGGTCCGATTCGTGTGATTTCCATTACTGATCTGGAATTTGTTTCTTTCACGGATATCATTTTACGAAGCAGAATATTTAGATGGTATAGACCCGGTGATCGATAGCAGATATCTGCAGTTCGGCAAAAAAAGCTGATTAGTTCAATCCTACAAATGGTAATATAAAGTCTTTACTGGTTAATACTATTTTGCCTGAGCCACTGAACATTGCCATTTTTACAACAATATACATTATACCAGCAGAAAACCGGCAAGTGACAAAGTTACAGAGGCTTCATAACTCACCGCTTGCCATGCCCTATCGATCCACCCTTCTGTCCGTATTCTTTAATAACCTTTCTACGGAAAGACGCTATTTCACCTAAATAAATTATTCAGGCGCTTTGAAAACAACTCTCCCCAGAACTTAAAAGATTCATCCACGGATCCCCATTTGGTGAACCTCTCATCAAATTCTGCGGTCTTTTTATCATGGGCGGAGGCAAGAACCTCGTTGGTCATGGAATCCAGGACCATCATTTCCGCCTCAGTGCCTCCGGAGCCAGTCCATGAGTCTGTGGCGCCTTTCTTAAAAAGGCTGATGCCCAATCCCACAGGAATTACTGTAGTGACCGCGCTTAAACCCGGCTTGCTTGGTTTCAGGTTGACAATCGCTGTGCGAACCCGGATGACATCCGGGCCCGGCTTGGATACCACGGTGAAGTGCTCTTTTACGCTATTGATTAAGGCCAGAGAGGCCCTATCGCCTATATCCTTCATTTCATTGGCATCGATCCCCTTGTATTCCGCATCCTCAGCAAAAGCGAAGATCACATAGTCCACCATGACCTTTTTATATTTCGAGAAATCAACCCCCGGTTTAATCCAATGAAGCTTACCTTCGCCTTTGGCACCGGGTTTCATTTTATTATAATAATCTCCCAAGAACATGGTTTTTTGAGAACCTGCCGATGCATAAGAGGTGATGAAGCT
>MAXL01000487.1 GCA_001751005.1 Desulfobacterales bacterium S5133MH16 | reverse complement strand
GTCAACATAACTGCAATTGAAAAACGCCTATGAACTTGAGATATCAAAGTATATCAGCAACAGACTCATTTCGCTGGCAGGATTCGATAATGGCAAGATATATTCACTTTTCACAAACCATAAACTTTTGAGATTGCCATTTCAAAACTATAACTTGGTGGGCCTGAAGGCAGATGTGGATTTATCTTTTAATTTTCCGGCTATTATGCACTTACCTAATTTTCCCTTTTTTGCCCATAGTGAATTAAAACATACAGATGCTTCACATCTCGTAGATCAGAGATATGCTTATACGACTTTTAAACGCCGTTATTATTATTTTATATTTTTTTAGGAGCTTTTATTTTTTTAGGAGCTGGGTCAAGTCTGCTCTTGACTCTTATGAATTCAGAGCAAGAGTCAAGAGCAGACTTGACCCAGGCTCCCCAGGCTTGACCCCAAGCTTGCTAAATTATAAATTGTATTGGTGAAAAAGTATTCAACAAACCATTTAAAATGAATAATCGATAGGAAGTTTATAGTCAAGAAAAAATAAAAAACTGCCGCGTAGCGGCTTACTTGAACAAGGCGCTGCACTTGACACCAGAAGCCGGCGCGTTTTTTGCCTTTGCCATTTCAGAGCAAAACTTTGCTTTTGCCAAGTCCTCATTGGCTTCTGGTGCCGGTGACCTTGGTTATGTGGCTTTTCTCAATTTAACCTAATGAAACCTATAAAAAAGGACCAAGAGAGAAAGGGAGATTGTCATGTCTCGTTCTTTGATGGATCGATACGCGTTTGGAAACTCGGGGTTTATTGCTCCATTTTCTGCGGAAGCGGAGATAGTGTTTGAAACGCCGAGAAGAGAGCGTCAGATGATTCAGTTGGGGAAAGAACAGGTTGAGGCTCAAAATAAGGCAAGCCAGGAAATCGCAAAGAGCAATATTGACGGTGCGCAAATAATTGCTTCTGAGATTGCATATCAGACCCAGGCACTCGGTGTTGCAATTTTTGAGGTGGGGGACAAAATATCTGGAAACATATTACGAGCAGCAGATCAGATTTGTGACGCCGTAGATGTGCTTGGGGATCGTCTTTGTGTGGAACTCTCTGAAATAAAATGGCAACTAGCCCAACAAAATGAGACCCTGGAAAAGATTCTCGAGGTTCTTTACGAAAGCAGAAACAATGAGGCACGGCAATTGGTTCAGCAAGGGGTTCGCCATTATGTCAATAACGAATACGTAGAGGCCGAAGAACGGTTCAAGCTTGCACTTGGGTCTGACACGACCGATTATCAGGTATTAATGAACTTGGCCTATATTGAAATTCACAAAGACAATTCATCGCAAGCATTTACTTTCTTCAACAAGGCACTTTCCCTTCCTCAACACTTGGATTCCGCATCAACGGCCCGAACTCTATGGGCTATTGCTCGATTGTATTACGCAGAAACCGATTATCAAAAAGCGTTTTCCTATGCAGAGCAAGCACTCAAACATGAAAAGCACGATGATCCGAAAGGAATATACTCTTTAGGCGTGTATGGCGCTTTGGCGGAGAAGGTGCCTTTTTCCTTGGCTATCCTTGAACGTGCCATTGCGATTGAGCCTGCTTACTTTAGCAGAGCTGCGGTCGATCCGGACCTGGATAAAGTACGCGAGGAAGTCTTGAAAATGTTAAGCCGGTTATCCCTTGAGGCGCATTCCAAGGCCAATCGCGTAACTGACGAACTTGCAAACGCACTTTTCGAGGCCGAAAAATTAAAAGAAAGCATAACGGATGATGAATTTGCCTTGACAGTTCAAAAACATGTACACAAGGGTGGTCAGCGGCTACAGGATCCTTCGTACTCCTCCTGTCTCAGTTGTCTGGAGAATATGCGTATTTTGCAAAAAACCGTACCTCACGTCAAGAACCTGTATGATCTCTATTCTAAGAATCGAGCTATAAAAGAAGAATTTAAAAATAGAGAGAGAAAACACAAAGATTTATCCAAACATGGGACACTAAAAGTACCTGACTCAGTTTCTTTCACGGCTTTGTTTTTGCCAATAGCCTACCTGTCGGCAGGTGTATTCTGCGCCGTGTTTGCTATTATAGTAGGTAAGATAGAAGCGTTAGGAGCGGGCATAGCAATTGGTGCAGTCTGGCCAGTATTCGCACTTGTGGGTATTGCCAAAGGAGCAGGGACTCAGGATTATGAGCTTACGAAAAACGCATATTTCGGGATAGTAATAGGGCTCATCCTGTCTGGTTTGTTGTGGACGCTTTTAAACGGAAGGAGAGAGCATAAAAAGGCTATTAGCAGCAAGATATCTTACGCTGAAAACCAATTACATGCTGTCAAAAAGACACTATCGGACATTCAACACAATATTGACAAGACCAAATCCACCATAAACGAACTTATGACCCAAGTAAAATGGTGATCAAAATGCGTTTTATCGCTAAAATTGGTGTGAAAGAAGGGTGGTTACATGGCATTCCCCTTGGAAACAGTTCGTAAATAATGAAACGTGTTACAACTCTCTGCTATCATGCTAACTAATTGAGAGGCCGGGATTTTTTAGGTTTCCAAAGAATATCTGTACAAACCTGACTCAACAGAAACAGTATTCTCAGGGGTGAAGTTTCATAACACACCTCCTGTTTTTGGGTTGATGAACATTTGGACCATCCACTTGACAAACTTTATGATATTATTTACAAATCCGCAATGAGATTGTTCCATTCGTCAGTTGCGGTCGTGGCAAGCTATCTGCACTGTTCACAAGCCAGAAATTCTGAAGATTGGCATTGGAAAGCTATAACTTGCTATGCTTGAAGTATTAAAATATGCTTCACCTCTCGTAGATCAGAGGTATCCTTATACCACTTTAAAACGCCAATATGGGGAACCATGGACCCGATTAGTACCGCAATTATTGCGGCCGTCTCCGCCGGTGTTACCAGCGGTATGACAGCTGTTGGCAAAGAGGCAATTCTGGAT
>MAXL01000486.1 GCA_001751005.1 Desulfobacterales bacterium S5133MH16 | reverse complement strand
TTTTTTATTAAAGTTTTTACTCCGGCTGTACTTGTGGCGCTCCTAACCATCGATTTTTATAATGAACTGAGCAAACCTTATGGAGGGTACTCCTGGACGGCAGTTGTTTTAATCGGTATTGTCTGGCTTCTGATAAATCTGGTTATCGCTTTTATCCTGGCCGCAAGACCCTGGAAGACCGAACACCACAAAGTAAAAGGCAGGGGAGAAATTCAGGAATAACAATAAAGGAGTAATACTTAGCCGTGAAACAGATAGGAATTGTTGTAAAAGCAGATGCGGAGGCAACCAAAAAAGCCTATGAACTTGAAAATTGGCTGCGTTCAAAAGATATAGATGTTGTCAGAAAAGAAAACCTGCATCCAAGACACGGAATTGCGGACAAAGATAAATCATTCGCTCCGGCGAATCTGCTTTCCATTTTCGTGCTCGGAGGAGACGGCACTTTTTTGAGTGCGGTTCGCTGGATAGGAGACCAGAACATACCGATTATCGGAGTCAAGTTCGGTGAAGTCGGTTTTCTGGCGGAAACCGTCGAAGAGAACCTTTTTTCTGCTGCCGAGGCTGTTTTAAATAACGAGTTCAACATAGAGCCCAGGATGCGACTTTTAGTTAAAGTTGTCAGGAAGGAAAAAGAACTGGCCCGTGAAACCGTATTGAACGATATTGTCATCAACAAGGGTGCGCTTGCAAGACTTGCTCATATCGAAACGTATATTAACGATTGCTATTTGACCACATACAGTGCAGACGGACTTATCGTTGCAACCCCCACCGGTTCAACCGCCTATTCACTTGCTGCCGGTGGTCCGATTGTCCATCCTGCAGTACCGGGTATCTTAATGACACCGATCTGCCCGTTTACCCTGACCAACCGTCCGCTCATTGTTCCTGACTCGGCAAGCATCAAGATCAGGCTTGGAAAAAAGTCATCGGATATCATGCTGACATTTGACGGCCAGGCCGGTATCGAAATCAATGAAGAGCACACCATCATTATCCGGAAAGGTCTCTATCCCGTTAAAATGATCACATTGCCGGGTCAGCATTATTTTGATGTACTCAAGGCCAAACTAAGGTGGAGCGGAGGCCGCGTTTAACCGATCTATACTTTACAACTTCATTACGCCACTATCATTTTTTTCAACAACCACCCAGAAAAAAAAACGGCCGTCACTTTCAACACGGGCATTAAATCCCTGATCCTTTATCATATCGACAAGTTCATCAGAAGAATTGAAACAACTGCGCATTAACGCCAGCTTTTCCGCCAGAGCAACCAATTTAATAATGAAATTATCGATATTCGGCTCTTCTATCACCAAACACCCTCCGGTTTTGAGCACACGCAGCAATTCTTGAATGGATTCCCGCTGATTGCAAAAATGATGCAGGGCATCTACCACTAAAATCCGTTCAAAACTCTCATCGGGAAAAGGAAGTTTTTCTACGTGGGTCTGAACCGTCAATAACCGGCCTTTGTTTTTGGCTTGTCTCAGCATAGACAAAGACAAATCGCATACCACAATTTCATCGATCGTGGACCGTAAGCGGGATGATACCCGGCCGGTTCCACCGCCGGCATCAAGCATGCGACCCCTGGTCGGTAACTTCAGCAAATCGGTCAAGCGTTTCAAATCGAGTTTATGGATAACCCGATCATAAAACGGCGCAATAATGTCAAAATGATTAAACATGACATATCGTTCTAAAAGTTTCTTGAGATTCCTTCCCTGTGGATGACGATTCACCGTCGCCCGTATCTGTGGAATGAACGGATTCTGTTAAAATATTCCGTGCGGCAATCATTTTCGATTTTTATAAGATTCTTAAACGGCCGGTTGAAATCGGTCTTGCCTGCCGTAAAAACACCGTGACCGTAAACGATAACACCCGGCCTGCCCTCAATGGCTTCAGGAACCGTGTTGCACAGTCCGTAGGGACCTGAACCCACCTCGCCGGAAACAATCGGAATGTCGCAGACAAACCGTTCATGTGGGCATTTAATGTGGCACTGACCTCTATATTCGCATTTCTCAATGTCACAGATCATGGAAAGTATGACGGAGAATCTCGGGTGACCGTGCAGGATTGCGTTGTTCTCGGTATTTTTAACAATTTTCAGGTGTGCCGGAAGTTCGCTGGAAGCGGTGACAGCCGTGCAGGATGATCCGTCTAAAGGGCATGGATCTATAAATCCTTGCAGGTTGTCCAGACTGCTTCCGGTCTGGCTGATATAGAGCGTATCATTGTAACAAAAAGAGATGTTCCCAAAATAGGAATCAACCAGACGGTGTTTAACAATAAGGGTTCCTGCTTCCTGTATTGCCTGATAAACACTGATTTCCGAGTCAAATGGTCCTTTCATGAGTGAAGTTTTAAAACAGGGAGTCGGTTCGAGTCTTTTCACAAGCAAGTCAAATAGATTCTGCCTTATGTTATTTATCTTTCCATGTGTTATATCGAACAGGTAGTCTGAGAAGAATTTTACAAAACAGGCAAAGCAGACCGACGAAAATGTAACATAGGCCTGTTCAAGGCCGACAGTGCCGTAGGTAATAATACCTTGGCCGGGGATGATAACGCTTTTTCGCTCTTTTAGGGCTAAAATAATGGACTCCAATGAAAAGCTGAATGAAACCGGAAGGTCATGGAGGAATGTTCTGGATTCACAGTCCCCGGGAAAGATAATTCCGCCTGAAGTTTCCGCCAGATAATCTACGATGCTCCGATACGGCTCGGCAGGCTGCGAAAAAACAAGGGCGTTAATGTTAAGATGTTCAAATAGTCTTTCCAGTACAGCACACGCCTTGTCATCTCTGTTCCATGAAAGGCGGGCATCAAGCAGGCCGAGCAGCGGCGTCCCCTGATCTGCCAGACCGCTTTTTAGGAATTTATCTTCGTATATACGAAAAATTTGATCCATGGATTCTTTGTATTATTGTAATTTTATGAAATAACGAGGCCAAGCTTCCTTGCCGTATCCGGAACCGGCATCCCCTTTTTATCCAGTTTTCTGACCACATAATAATTGGAACGGGCTTCTAAAAACGCTTTTCTGTCTATGGGATCAATATCAATGCTTGTGTTTTTGTAACCCGGCGATGTAAAGAAACGGTCCGGCAGATCGTCATCCTTTTCTGTAAACCCGTTGGCTGAATTCATGATCCGTTCATTATAATAGATTCGTTCACCGGTCTTAAACAGATCCTGTCCGGATGTCTTTATTCCTGTAACGGCGGTATAAATCTTGGCATACTCTTCCAGGGATGCTGCAAAGAATATGAATTTGCACGCGGTAAGGGAATCGGCTACCGCATTTAAATCTTCACCGATTTTTATTATTCTCGCTTTGCCTTTGAAAGTAAAACGATCCGTGGCAACCGGCTTTCTTAAAATCTCGTGGCTGACAGGGTATGCTCTCAGATGGCATCCGCCACGAGTGGATGTCGCATAAGCCAAGGCCATCCCATATGCGCCTCTCGGGTCATAGGCCGGTAGCTCCTGTCCTTTGACCGCCATTGCAAGATCGGAACGGCCGCGACGCTTTGCGTATTTTGCAGCGCCCATGCCGAGCTCTGCACCCAACCCCCTTTTTTCCCCAATATCAAGAAGCAGAGAGACGATTTCATTAGGCGACAGTCTTTTTTGGGATATTTCTGAAAAGCACGCCAAGGTGGCTGCAGCCGAAATGGTATCCATCCCCATTTCATTACATATCCGGTTTGCTCGGACCACAGTATGTATATCGCTGTTGTCTAACAGTGCACTGAAATGAGACATGGTTTCAAACTCGGGTATGCTGGTGTGGTTTTTAGTTATTTTCTTACAAAGAATGTGGCATCCCCGGCATCCGCTTTTTTTAGGGGCATATCTTTTCTTGAAAGCATGGGCATTCATAAAGGAGGCATGGCTGAACTTTGTTTGGCGAAAATTGTCGGTCGGCATCATGCATCTTGCATCCATAAGATCATACAACGCGCCGGTGCCGAAGCGGGATATCCCGAATTCTCCAAGCAGAACCGGTGAAGCCGCTGCAAGCCTGAAAACATCTTCCCGGGCTTTTCTCAGATCTTGGGCATTAAAAATTTTAGTTTTACCGGTACCTTTTACGGTAATGTATTTTATGTTTTTGGAAGCCGATACCCGTCCGATGCCGCTTCTACCCGCTGCAAAATATCGATCTACAATGACACTGGAAAAAACAACTCCGTTTTCCGCTGCGGGTCCTATAACCGCCCTAGATCCTTTACCCTTTAACAGTGAATTAACATAACCTGTTTCCCGTCCGGCAAGATGACGGGCATCTGTAATGCGGATAGAATCGTTCAATATCTCTATGCCGGCAAGGATATGACTCTTTCCGGTTATAATTATGCCGTCAAACCCGGCTTTTTTTAATTCAGTGCCAAAAGATCCTCCCACTGAAGAATCACCCACCGTACCGGTCAGCGGTGAGCGGGACATAATGGTCATCCGTCCGGATGTGGGAGAGCGCGTGTTAACGAGAGGTCCGGTAAAAATGAGAAGCGGCATATCCGGATCGTCCCAGTTAAGAGTTATTTTCTTTCTGAGGTAATATCCGGCCAGGCCTCTCCCTCCGATAAACTTTTTTAATATTTCCGGATCAGCGGTTTCGACGCTCCAGGTTTGATCAGAGAGGTTTATTTTTGCAATTTTTCCGCACCATCCATACATGGTAATCCCAATAAAAATTTGAGTGTTGTTTCAAAATATTTTTTTTAACCCAATGGCGTAATTGTCTCAAATCTTTCCCCATAATCAAGTTTAGAGAAACCGGTCCTGGGTGTCAAGCGGTTAAGAACGGTTTTTGTGCTCACCTTGACATTATTTATTTTTCTACTTATGTTCACACAAAATCAAAAACAACTTCTCAATAAATTATGGCGACCTCTGGTGATAAAATGTAAAAAATCAGATTTTTTGAGAGGTTACAAATAAAAAAGGTACGTTGCCATGCTGCCTATTATTTCTGTTGTAGGTAAATCCAAATCCGGCAAGACCACATTGATCGAAAAGCTAATTCCCGAACTTAAAAAACGGGGATACAGGGTAGGGACTGTTAAACACGCTTCTCATGATTTTGATATGGACAAAAAAGGAAAGGATAGCTGGCGTCACAAAGCAGCCGGTGCAGATACGGTCATTGTTGCTTCCAGGGAAAGGATCGTCATGATAAAAGATGAAAATTTCGTGCAGTTGGAAAGCATTGAAAAATATTTTGATGACGTGGATCTTGTTATCACTGAAGGGTTCAAAAAGGAAAAAAGACCCAAAATAGAAGTATGTCGCTCCAGTAAAAACAAAAAGCTGCTTTGCAATGATGATAAAACCTTCATCGCCCTTGTCACAGATACGGATATCAGTGTAAATGTGCCCACATTTGGCTTGGAAGAGATTGAAGCACTGTCGGACCTGATAGAAAAAAAATATTTATGAACCGGGAAGATCTGAAACATTTAAAAGAAATCACAGAGGCTGTTTCACATGCACATGATTACGTGAACCGTCACCTGTAACCCCTGTTTTTTATCAAATGCTGTAGAGGGTGTCGGAATAAAGGAGATAAAAAATGAAAGAAATCATTGGGTTGGTGATCATCGTAGGGATCTGGTATCTTTTGCAGGCTTATATCCTGCCAAAATTAGGAATTTCCACCTGACTGAAAGATTCTTGTCAGGTGACAAGCAATAAAGGTAATGGCAAAAACAAAACATCGCAGAAAAATTAAGAGTATAATATTGATGAATTCGTAAAAAATCGATCTTATCAACAATTACGAACTCATAACCTGTATGTCGACTCTGTAATCTCCCTGCCTTGATCCGGAATCGATCTTAATCTTTTCAGTAACGACCCCTTTACCTTTAAATATGGCAATAGTGGTATTAAACTGCAGATTATCAAGAGTTTTGCCAACTTCAAAACTTTCCAGCAATTCTTCCTTGTGGTCTTCGATGAATAAAGTAATTACATTTCCTATTTGAAAACGGACATCAAGAACAAATGTCACTCCTTTTAATGGCCCATCAACCAAAGTTATTATCATGGAACAGATATCCGGAACCGTGCCATTGGTTATCTCAAGATTTTCAACATCTGCGGGATTCTTTAATTGCAGGGAAATATTTTCTTTAAAGTTGTCGAAACGGAAAACTTCAAGAAACAAACGGATTGTTATCAACTGGCCCTTTGTAAAAATATCGCTTGACTGCCATTTCTGAAATTGAACAACAGCGTCCTCTATGGAAGTGCGTGCCATATGACAACGCAAAATATTTTTAGCAGCATTCATTCGGATAGGAGCTTTTTTTAACAACTCGTTTAAATCTTTTAAAGCTCTATCGAACTGACCGAACTTGGCCAGTGTTATGGCTCCTTCAAGAGTTGCCGCATCTTTGTCTTTTCCTGTTGTTTCAGAGAATAGTTCCTTGATAACATCCTGATTTTTTTCTGACACTTCAGGTAATGTGGGTTGCTTTTCTATTCTTTCAATATCTTTTTTTACGCCACTAATTTTCTTTGAAATAATGTCTATCAGGTTTTGCCCATCTTTTATTAAACCGGTTTCCTGAATTAAGGCTGCCGCGTCTTCATATTTCCCCTTTGCCTCGAATAATAATCCCTGGGATCGATAAAGCTTCGCCGTCTCTAACAAGTTTTTTAGCCGTTTTTTAACATCCATAATTGCTCTCAATTATCCAATATTTTCAATCTGTTTTGGTTCTTACAGAACTATAGGCTCTACGATCGAGAGGCCGGCCGGTTCCGTTTGCGGGGTTTGTCCGGACCAAGTATTTGGAACCCAATTCTTCGGATACGTCTATTGTCTTTGATTTTTCGCATTTAGGGCAAATAATTATCGTCTTATTATCCTTGTAGATAAAAACTTTTTCCGTCATGTTGGCAGCCCTGACTTATTATTATACGCCTAGTGTCCCTCCATAAATGGTCTTTTTGCCCAATCTCTGCGTTATGCTCAAAAAATAATTCTCGGAATATTAAACATATGCCTGTGGTTATTTTTTTCACATGCCTTGATCTTGAACAAAAATCCTCATTTATGGAGGGACACTAACTATATATCATAGCATATTACCTTTTGGCGATGCAAGGTTTCTTGTTTTTCATGAAGAAATTATAACGTTATATATTTTGAATTTTTTCCATTTCGATTTCAAGAGGTTTCATCTCATCCTCACGGCCGAACTCGTGTAACCGTTTTCTGAGTTTTTCCATCTCTTCTTTAAGTTTCGGCAATAATTCCTCCTTTATCTTTTGTTGCACCGCTTGGCCGGATCGTTTCATCTCTTCTGCCAGACGCTGCAATTCGTTTTCAAGCTTTTTGAATTCTTGGCTTTCAGGAATGCCTTTCAAGTCTTTCGAGAATTGTTCAAACTGTTTTTCAAAATCTTTAAGTTCGTTCTCAATTCCACCAAAAAGCTGATAAAAAAAGACTGAAGTTTCGGTGGAACCTTCTATGGTCGCATTATTTTTTAGCAGTGTTCCGCCGTCACGGATCTGGATCATCTCAACGGCCTTATTCTCCTTGTGCTGGGGATCAGTAATGATAAAAAACCTGGAATGCTCTGTGGCGTGGTCAGCAAAATCTTTTTTTATGGCAATATCGACAATGAAAAATTCTTCATTCGAATATAACAGATTTTTGACGGTGCCGATATGATTTTGTCCAAAAATGACTCGGTTTCCTTGTTTCAGACCTTGAACCTGATGGAACCGGATTTTAAGGTTGAGGGAATTTTCTTTACACGCCAGAAGAACAAACGGCAGTATCAGTAAAACCAAAATTCTTTTCAGCACATATAACTCCTTTCCATCCGATTGATAATTATATATTCGAACATAATTTTACAATAACGGTGCATCCGTGTCAAACAAGATAACATTCCGTATTTGACACACAACCTAATTATATACTAAATATGATGTGCTTGGAAAAAGCCAAATTTATTATTTTTTTTACCAATGGATCAAAAAGAAAGCGGGAACAAAAGGGAAATTATGGTTTATAAAAAATTTGATCTAAACTACAGAGGTCATAAAATTAAGGCAAAGAATGATCTGCTTTGCTTAACAGATTTTTGGAAGGCTGTGGGGCGTCCTAAAAACAAATCCGCTCCCCAGTGGCTGCGACTCCCCCGGACAATAAATTTTATGATCAAACTTGAGTCTAAAATCGGACATCCTCAAGCTCTGGTAGAAAAGTGCGACAAATCAGAAACTTTTGCCCACTGGCAACTTGCCCTGGCTTATGCAAAACATTTGTCTGCTGATTTAGAGATGCATATGAGTGAAGTATATATGCGGTACCAGGCAGGTGATATTACACTCGCCGATCAAATAGCTGACAAAGCGAGTCCGGAGGCCCAGGAGTGGCTTTTAAAAAGAATCTCTCAAAAAATAAAACGCTGGTTAATGATTAAACCGGCGACCAAAAGAATCGAAAAATAATGGCTCCGGCATAAACTTACTATTACCTAAATTGAGCCATTTTTTACTCGATCTGCGCGGATCTCTTGCGCATCACGGATCCGCGAAGATCCTCGACATATCCACGGGTATGCCTGCGGTTTTCGCGAACTCTTATGCATCAAGATCTCAGCACATCTCTTCGCAAAAAATCGCTCAACTTAGGTATTATTTTTATCATCCCCGTTTATTATCAGGCCCGGCATAAGGGTTCCTTTACGTTTTACATCTCCTTGTCACACATCTCAGATTTTATGCAACACTGTGAAATAACAAGCAATTTATCCATATGCCCCGGCGTTGTAAGCAGAACAACTCCACATGGCCTGCTTAACTGACATTTTAACAATCACCTCAATATATTGTGGTATCTTTTTACTTGACACACAAGACACTTTATTTTATATTAACGTTTAAAATTTATTTAACATATTAATAATTATGAAATTATCATAAAATTTAAGGAAAAAATAGATGGGCAAAACATTTATAACCTGTCCTAAAGATCCAAAAATGCAATATTATCGTGAAGTCTGCACGGAAATTTTTAGGAAAGGGAACATGCGCAATTGGTGTAAGAACTGTGAAGTTTTTCAGGACCAGAAAAAGACCACCGGAGAAACTCAGTAACCGTAGCGTTATCTTGATTTAAAGTTTGTTTAAGTTTTACAGTCAAACCGGCAAATTATTTGTAATTAAATTTTAAGGGAAATGGTTTTTCGTTATTAAAATAGCATAACAGAGGGGGGCATTATGATTTCTTCTCCATGTGCAAATTGTCAAAAGAAAAATCAACCTAAAGAAAAATGCGCCAAAGATTGTAAAATATTACAGGCCATACAATGTCACCAGGTTTTATATGAAAAAGAAAGTGTTTTCCATGCCATAGATTATGCCGAAGAAGGACGATTTTGTTTAAACAACGTAGAATTACATAAATAATTGTTCTTTCTTTCCGCATTTAAAAATAGTATAATTTGTTTTGTTAAGGCTGTTTTTATCGCTCAAAGGAGGTGGCCTCTATGTACGTGGGTCGTGTTATGAATACATATCTTGTGACTGTCTCCCCTGATACAACCATAATAAAAGCCAAAGATATTATTGAAGAAAAGCGGATTAACCACCTTCTGGTAGTAGATGAAAATGAAAATTTACTTGGATTGGTCTCGGACAGAGATGTTAAGCAGAGCTGGGCCTCTCCGGCCACAACTCTCAGCGTTCATGAGTTGAATTATCTATTAACTCAGTTGACCGTTGAAATGATCATGACAAAAAACATCCTCACCATATCATCCGACACTACCATTGAAACTGCCGCTCTAATCATGCAGGAAAACCGGATCAGCGCTCTGCCGGTCATGGAAGCGGAAAAACTCGTAGGAATCATCACGACTACCGATGTTTTGGAGGTGCTGCTACGTGCCATCGGCGTAGATGAGGGAAGTGCACGGTTCATCGTTCTGGTAAAAGACCGTATCGGAGTTGTGGCTGAGGTTTCGAGACTCCTCAAGGATCAGCAGATCAGTATCCAAAGTTTGGTTACCTGGCCGGTCAAAAAGTTCCCGGGCATTTATCAGCTCATTATGAGGGTGGCTGCTGAAGATGAGGAAAAAGCAATTTCTGTATTAACGGATGGCGGCTTCAAAATACTAACAGAATACATCCGAGATCTAACGCCCTACCTGCCAAATCAATAGCCCGCCGTTATCATGAAACATTCTGGTTATTCCGGCATATTCGGCCAGGTTGTGTAAATGCCCTGATAATTTTTCAGCGTATATTCTTTTTCATTCTTTTCGATGATGTAATAATCCGGCATTAAAGGAACCTTGCCGATGTTGGTGGCAATGACATACATAGGCTGAGCCAGACCTGTCGTGTGACCCTGCAGCGCATCTCGAATAAGTTCAGCCCCCTTTTCAACCGGTGTCCGAAAATGATCGATTCCCGGTGCCGGTTCACAATAAAAAACATAGTAAGGACGGATGCGAACCGCTAAAAGCTTTTGATGAAGCTTCCTAAACGTTTTCACGTCATCATTAATCCCCTTTAACAAGACCGCCTGGTTGCCCACGTTGACTCCGCATGATAGGAGATTGAAAACAGCCCTTGCCGTCTTTTCCGTAATTTCTTTTGGATGATTACATTGGGTATTCACCCAGATTGGCACCCGATGATAGCTGCTCAGAATCTTTTTGAGACCATCGGTAATTCGATGGGGCAAAACAATCGGTGTGCGGGTTCCAAAGCGAATCATTTCTACATGGTGAATTTCTCGAAGCCTGCGAATAAGATATTCAATCTTTTGGTCTGAAAGTATGAAAGGGTCACCGCCGGTGATGAGAACATCCCGAATCTCTTCATGTTCACGGATCCACTCTATGCCTTCTTCCAAATCAAAGCGAAGCTTAAGATCTCGGTCAACCACAAGTTCTTTACGAAAACAATGACGGCAGTAAGTTGCACAGATATCGGTAACGGTGAAAGCGATGCGGTCACGATACTGCCTGGCAATACAGTCGGGTCTGATCTCCTCAGTATCACGATTTTCTTCCCAGATCAGGTAGTTGGAAATTCCATATCGATTCTCAGTTTCTTTCATAGAAGGAATAACCTGTTTACGTATGGGACAATCAGGGGTATCCGGATCCATTAAAGAAGCAAAATAAGGGGTTGTCCCCCATTTCGTATTTAGAGTCGTTATGGCCTTTTCTTCTTCCGAGGAGACGTTGACAACTGCCTTCAGTCTGTCAAGGGTGTTGACGCTGTTTTGGAGTTGTTCGACCCAGTCTGTCATTATTGAGCCTCGGATTTTTCTTCCCGATTCTTCAGGATCTCAATTGTTTCTGAGATTTCCTGTATAGAAACACCCTGACGAAGTTTCTCCATCCTGCCCATTATCTCGGCAAATCGATTGCCTTCTGCCGCACTAATCCACTCAAGCTGGAGCCGTTCGGGTCTGATTCCCAGTTTCTCTATTTTTTTGCGTATTTTTTTAACTCTTTTTTCGGTCCAGCGGTTGGCATCAATATAATGACAGTCACCAATATGGCATCCGCTTACCAGAACAACCGGCGCACCGTTAAGAAAGCCGTTAAAGATAAATTTTTCGTCAACTCGCCCTGAGCACATGGTCCGGATAATTCGAACGTTTGAAGGATATTGAAGACGTGAGACCCCCGCGTAATCCGCGCCGGCATATGAGCACCAGTTGCAGGCAAATACCAGAATCTTTTCTTGAGAACTTTTTTCGAGCATGGAATTGATTTGGTTATTAATCTGGTCGTCCGTAAAATGGTTCATAAGAATGGCGTCATAAGGACATTCCGCGGCACAAGTGCCGCAGCCGGCGCATGCTGCCGTATTCACGACAGACGGTGTCTTTTTTCTGATACCTTTTGTAATTGCATTATAGGGACAAATTTCAGAACATTTGCCGCACGCTGTGCACTTTTCGGGATCTATTTCGGAAGTAATCGGTTCTGTGTAAATTTCCCCTTTATGCATCAGGCGAATGGCACGGACTGCGGCCGCTGAAGCCTGTGTAACGCTTTCTTTGATATCTTTGGGGCTTTCGGCGCATCCCGCATAGAAAATTCCTCGAGAGGCGGCATCAACCGGTTGGAGTTTCGGATGAGCTTCCAGGAAAAAACCGTCGGCCGTTAGCTGAAGCCCCAGCATTTCTTGAAGCCGCCGGGTGTTTTTGGCCGGCTTCATGCCGAGAGCTAAGACGAGCATATCAAGATCGAAAAATTCCAGCCGGCCTGTGACCGTATTCTCCACCGCAACCCGCATACTGTGATCCGGCAGCTCTTCAACGTTGCCCGGCAAACCTCTCAAGTAATGCACTCCCAGACGACGGCTACGCATAAAGAGATCTTCGAATCCTTTGCCAACGGCACGAATGTCGATATAAAAAACCTTTATGTCAATATCAGGGTAATGTTCTTTGAGTACCAGTGTACTTTTAATGGTGTTCATACAGCAGGTATTGGAGCAATAGCTGCTGCCTTTCCTGGCGGAACGTGAGCCCACACACTGGATAAAGCCCACGGATTTAGGAAGTCTTCTGTCTGTGGGACGAATCAGTTTTCCTTTGGTAGGGCCCCCGGCATTGATAAGGCGTTCAAATTCAAGACTGGTAAGGACATTTTCGAATCTTGTATATCCGTATTCGTCAAGCTCAGTGGGATCATACGGCTCCAGTCCGGTCGCCACGATGATTGATCCCACACTTTCCTGGATTTCATCATCGGACATGTGAAAATTGATGCATCCCTTTTCACAGGCTTCGAGACATTTTGCGCAAACCACGGGGTTGTGCCCCAAGCATTCATTGATATTGACGACATAGGCCGAGGGGACAGCCTGGGGAAAAGGGGTGAAAATGGCCTTGCGCGATGATAGGCCCAGATTGAACTCATCGGGGCGAACTACGGGGCAAGCCATAGCGCAGTCACCACATGCAGTGCAATCTTCCTCTGACACATAACGAGCCTTTTGTAAGATCCTGACATCAAAATTACCCACATAGCCTTTAACATCCACTATTTCGCTCAGGGTGTAGAGTTTTATCAGGGGATGTCGACCGACATCCGTCATTTTAGGACCCAGAATTCAGATGGAACAGTCCATGGTCGGAAAGGTCTTGTCAATCTGGGCCATGGTTCCGCCAATGGAAGCATTTTTTTCCACCAGAACAACCTCATAACCGTTATCTGCAAGATCAAGGGAAGTCTGAATGCCGGCAATACCTCCGCCGATGACCAGGGTTCGTTTGGTGAGCGGCAGCTTTTCCTCTTCAAGCGGCTGGAGCAATCGTGCCCGGGATACGGCCATATTTACAAGGTCTTCGGCCTTTTGTGTTGCTGCATCAGGTTCATTCAGATGAACCCAGCTGCATTGCTCACGGAGATTGGCCATCTCCAAAAGATAAGGATTAAGACCGGCGGATTGCATCATCTGTCGAAAAGTGGGTTCATGAAGTCTCGGTGAGCACGAGGCCACAACAATGCGCTCCAACCCGTGTTCATGAATATCATCCCGGATTTCCTGTTGACCGGGCTCGGAACAGGCGTAAGCGATATGCTTTGAAATAACAACGTCCTCAAGCCCGGACGCTGTTTCGGAAACTTTTGGGCAGTTCACCGTCTGAGCGATATTTGAGCCGCAATGACAGACATAGACACCGATACGCATCTGCGGTTTCGTATCTATTGAAGTAACAGGTTTCATGTTCATTCCTTTATCGAATTCTCAATGTACAAGTGTTTGCAAAAAGTTAATCTTCAATATTGATGAACTCGTAAAAAGTCCGATTTAGACGGTTTCGTAAAAAGTTCAAATTCAAGGCGTGTAAATTTTGTAATCATGAGGCGTACTTTTCGTACGTTGAATGATTACGAAATGCAGCACAACGCAGAAGTTGGACTTTTTACGAAACCGTCAATATTGTTCCATTGTAAACAATTACTCCCAGTAAATGGTCTTTGCAATAATACCGGTCAAGTCTATCATCTCCATCTTAAGTTCTTCTCCGAGAAAAGGATCTTCCATGGCACAACGGAGATGAATCTGGCATTTGGGGCAGGCGGTGACCAGAAGATCACTTTCTGTGGCATGGGCCTGTCTCAAGCGTTTGACCTGAAGAGCCTTGCTGAACGCATCACATCCAGTCCATGCGCAATTCCCGCAACATATGGCCGAACTCCCATTATTCTGCATTTCCCGGAAGCTGCTTGGCTTGAGGCGACGGATCAATTTTCTGGGAAGATCTGCAGGCGATTCGAGCCAGTTTAAACGACACGAATCCTGGAAGGTTATCTTTTTATCAATTTTTTTAAAATCTATCGCACCTTTGCTGATCTCGTTTTCAAGCAGTTCATAGATATGGGTTACCTTGAAATTTAATTTGATCCCATGTTTTGGGTAATCATGGGCCAGTGTCCTATAGCACTCCGGGCAAGCCGTAATCACCTCATCAATTCCAAGGTTATGGATCGAATCCACATTTATTGCTGCTAATTTTAAAAAATTTTCTTGGTCTCCCGACCAGAGAAGATCATGTCCGCAGCATCGCTCATCCTGGAGCAGGGCCGGTTTAATATCGAAGAAATTGAGAAGACGAAGACTATCTTTTAAGATATTAAGGGTTTCAACACCGAGATGGTTTCTGAAAAAAATGTCAAAGTACGGGGTACAACCGCCGAAAAAAAGGATCTTACTCTTGGAATCAACCTCCGCATCTTGGGGCAGCCAATCCCATCGCTCTGTTTTGAGCCCGGGTGATGTCATGGCTCGCATCAGAGACTGAAAAAAGCCTCCGTGCGCCTCATGAGCATTTCCCCCATTTTTTCTGATAACGTGGCGAATATCTCGCATAAACTCGGGAAAATTAACTGCCGATGGACAGCGGTCATAACAAAGGCCGCAGGTCAGGCAGGACCAAACATCTTTGTTTACAGAAGGAGAATCCATATCACCGGCAATGATGGAATTAACCAGTTCCCGGGGCGAGAATGGTTTGCCGATCAGTGCCAGAGGACAAGCGGAAGAGCATTTCCCGCAGTCCTGACATGCAAAGGCATCATGATAAGAAACGATTTCGGCTACAGACTCACGGCTTATAACTTCTGATTCCGGTATTCGGATAGGCGCCATAGGACTCGGGCCCAACGACCGGATTTGATTGCAAAAGTCATTCAAAAATTGCAGTAGCAGATCCGACTCATCCGGGAGAAATGTGACATGCCGCAACCGTTCTTTTCCCAGGCCGAGAAGCCCAATAATATCCCGAGTATCTTCGGTATTCTCACGGGCGGTAGCCGTACCGCTGCCGTATCGGCAGGTTCCCGGTTTACATCCTGCCAGAACCACACCATCCGCTCCCATTTCAAACGCTTTAAACAAAAGGGATTTGCTGATTCTTCCGGTGCAGGGAATCCGAATCATACTTACCTCATCGGGAATTTCACTTCCATTGTCCTGAAGGGTTTGGAAAGCGGTATGCGGCCCCCAGTTACATAAAAATAAGATTATTTTGAATTCGTCCATTTTCTACGTCAGCAATATTTTTTCAAGTGTCTGTTCGAGAAATTCCTGGTTACGATACGGGCTGTCCGCGGCATTGGTGGGACATACGGAAATGCAATTGCCGCAGCCTTTACACAGAGTCTCGTCCACCCAGGCGGCCCATCCGTCAATAGCGTTTCTGTGCAATGTCACCGCCTGATAAGGGCAGACGCGAATGCAGCGTCCACAACTTCGGCACAGGCTTTCATCCACTGCAACGGTATATCCTTTGTTATGGCGCGGTTCCCGCGGCATAATGGCTGCCGCCTGAGCTGCAGCGGCAGCACCTTTTTTCCGGTTAGAGACATTGATGCCCGGCGGTTCAGCTAAAAAAAGTCCGGAAATGGCGGTTGACCCCGGATAAAAGAATGGTATTCCGGGCACGCCCATGTCCTGCATAGAAGAAGATACGGTTCGGCCCGGCAGACCCTCCTGGTGAATATACTTAATGTTCTTTCTTGACTTTTCATCCAGGATGACCGTTCCCACAGTTATTATTTGTCGGGAATTGCCTGATTCTGCGATGATGTGAAAATTACCAAGAGTTCCGCTCAATTCTTTGATGGAAAAGCCTCCGAAGCTGTGCACATTGGGATGATCAGGAATTTGATTCGGCGGTTTTTGCGACTGTGGGAACCAAAATACCTCCAGCCCTGCTTGGGCAAGGCTCAATGCACTGCTTATGGCGACTTCGGAGGTCCCGATTACCGCCGTAGTGAAATTATAGTTTCTAATAAGATCCGGAAGCGGTTTCAATCTTCTTGCCCGATTGACGGAACGATCGATGAGTCCGGTAAATTTTTTCACGGCCAGGGACTTATTTTGTTTTAAAAGACGAAGGACTTCTCCTCTTAAGTTGCATGTCTGCACCATTGAACGACTGATCCCTGTCCCGGTAAACAAGGCGTTTTTCAGACGGCTTCGCTGGTCCGTACAGGCGCTGCAAATAAAATTGAGGGGGCAGCAGACACAGGATGCCAGTACCACGCGGGTGAGTCCTTTTTCACGAATCGTTCGGATAATACTCGATGATCCTTCATGAGTACAGGCCGAGTTTACAACTTGAGCATGAACCACATCTTCTTGAGATTGTAATCCCGCGACATATTGATTCATGTCATCAAGCCATCCAAAGGTATTGTTACATTTACAGACAAAAACTCCCACTCGGATTTCCGGAGAAAGACCCGGATCAGGAGTGGAAAACGACAAACCATATCCTTTTGGCCGTTGTAAGGTTCCCCCAAGCAATATCATGGCCTGGGAAGCTGCGGCAAAGCCTCGAACAAACATGGCGTTAACATCCGGCTTTGCCGCTCTGGGCCCATACACTCGGATGACATCCTCACCCTTTATCTTCGGGGCTAATTCCGGGTCTGCAATGATAACCACACCGGTTTGTTCAATGGTTTCTTCCGGAGCCTGTACATGGTTTATTGCAAGGATTGCACCGCACGCATCAACGCACTGAAGACATTCGCTGCAGACTCCGCATTGAAGACAACGGGCTGCTTCCAAAAAGACCTGTTGTTCACTCAGGCCCATGGAGACTTCCAAGAAACTATCCTTGCGCACCGCAGGTTGCCTTTCCGGCATAATCGTCCGTGCCTGAGAAGGTATGTCCGCCGGAATTTCCGGAAAATCTTTGTCCTCCGGTCTTAAGAGCTGAGGGTAAAAGACCTCCTCTTTACAAATATCGCTATGAACGGTGCGGGCAACCCTCCTGCCTGCGGCCATGGCCTCAACAACGGATGAGGGTCCTGAAACCGCATCTCCCACAGCATAGACATTCGATAAATTCGTGCGCAAATATTCATCAACCTCAATCAATCCTTGTTCCGAAACAGTAAAGCTGAACGAATTGTTTTTGCCCTGGAGTGCGCCCCTTTGACCGATGGCAACAAAAGCCCGGTCAAACTCGAGTTCAAAGGGCTGGCTATTGGGGATAATGACCGGCCAGGGGATACCCTGAGCATCAGGTTCTCCGGGTTTGGTGGGCATGCAACGCAGCCGATTGAGCTTACCGTTTTGACCTAAGAACGCAATGGTTTGGGTGCAGTCCCGAATCAGAATTCCTTCTTCCCTGGTGGCCCCAATTTCTTCGGTATTGGCAGGGATAAGATCTTCAGGGAACCAGGATAGAATTGTGACATGGGCACCCAGACGCAAGAGTGTGCGGGCCAGGTCAAATGCGGCGTTGCCGTCCCCAATCACCGCTACTTTTTCGTTTAGTGCTTTTATTTCGCCGCGATAGAGACGTCCCAAAAAAGAGAGGCAGCCTTCAACCCCTTCCAGCATCTCTCCGGGGACCCCTAATTTTAGGTCAGCCCACGTCCCAATGGAGATAATGACAGCGTCAAAGTCTTTTTTGAGCCGATCCATATCTTGGACCAGATCAATGGCATGGCCGATAATGAATCGTACACCAAGTTTCTTAATATACTCAAGATCAACATCCAGGATATCTTTGGGCAGGCGATGACGCCCAATTCCGTAACGGAGCAACCCGCCAACTTCTTTCTCTTTTTCGAAAACGGTTACATCATGGCCGAATCGGGCCAGGTCCGCAGCGGCGGCAATCCCGGCCGGGCCTGAGCCGATAATGACGATCTTTTCTGACCTGTTATGAACATCAGATAATTTTATGTCTTTGGGATCGGAGCGATCATAGTCTGCCACAAATCGCTTAATATCCATAATGGCGACAGGCTCATCAAGTTCACCCCTTCTGCAAAAGTTCTCACAAGGGTGGGTACAAATGCGTCCGCAAATGCCGGGCAGAACATTATTTTCCCTGATAAGGTCAAGCGCTTCGGCAAACCTGCCGGCTTTTACAAGGGCGATGTAACCCTGGGCGTTTACCCCTAGCGGACAGTTTGCCTGGCAGAGTGGCCGGCACCGCTTGTCTATGACCGGCCTGCCGGGAAGGCTTCGCTGACTGTTAATTTGGATAGCTTTTTCTCCTCCGGGAAGCAGAACCGGGCAGATTTCAACACAACGACCGCAAAGGGTGCATTTGTCTTGATCTACGAAGGTTTGAAGGATGTTTAGGTGAACACGGAATCCTTGTCGATTATGCTTAATCGAGGAGATTTTTGCGGGAAAAATGCATCGAATGCCAGGGTTTCTCAAAATTCTGATAAGCCCGGGTCGATGGGCATGGTTTAAAGGAACACCTGATTTCAGAACCCACTCATCCCGGGAAAGTTTTTTATCCAGATCATAATCAGAATCAACAAGGGTAAGGGGAATGCCCAGTTCTCCAAGCTTGTTGGTTGCGGCGATGCCGGCCGGTGTCGCTCCGATAACCGTGACCCGGTGAAGCCGTTCTTTGGGACGTTTCATGAAATCGCTCCTGCTTGACCCGCGGCCTTTTTCTGTCGTCCCTTGAGCGTGGCCAGACCATAGTCATGACCTTTTTTAAAGGCCTTGGTGTTAAGTTTTTCAGTGCCCTTTGGAACTGATTCTGTGACGGATTTTTGGGCTGCATCCATGGAAATAATCTCTGTGACGGCTGTTAAAAAACCGAGCATAATGATATTGGCAATCATTACTCGTCCAAGCTCTTCGGCCATGCTGGTGGCAGGGATAGAAAAAAAGTCACATTTCAATCCACGGGCCGGGTGAACCAGATTTTGATCAATGATTAACGTTCCGTTTTCCTTCATCTGTTTGATGAGTTTATCATAGCCTGATTGAGACATGCAGACCAAAATATCCGGGTGATTGACATAAGGGTAATGAATCATTTCATCGGAAATGACAACCTGAGCACTACACGACCCTCCACGAGACTCGGGCCCGTATGACTGGACAAGTGTGCTTTCCCTGTGTTCACCAATGGCAGCCGCTTTTCCCAGGATAATACCCGCAAGGATAATACCCTGCCCACCAAAGCCTGTGATTATAATTTCCTTTTTTTTCTGTTTATGATTTTGAGAGTCGGTCATGAGTTCAACTCCGGAACGTTTTCCTGAAGACGGCTCGGCCGGTAGATTTTGTCATAATTTTCAATAAACGTTGGTCGATCCAGATCGATAAATTTGCCCAAAATGATGCCCTTTTCAAAGTCTATATCAAGTGTAGCAGGATCCGCATCATTTTTGATAATCGCTTTTTCCTGGTATAACTTTAACATATCAAGGGGTTTTTGTTTATTGCGTCGACCGTAATTTACCGGACACGGAGAAAGTGCTTCAATAAAGGAAAACCCTTTTTTACAAAGCGCTTCTGTTATGGAATCCGTAAGATCCCTGATGTGCAGCATGGTCCATCGGGCCACATACGTGGCGCCGCACGCATAGGCCATTAACGGCAGATTAAAAGGAGTTTCAGGATTTCCGGCAGGTGTTGTTGTCGATTTCGCCAGGTAAGGTGTGGTTGCGGCCACCTGGCCGCCGGTCATGCCATAATTTAAATTATTTACACAGATAACCGTTATATCCATATTCCGCCGGGCTGCATGGATAAAATGGTTTCCGCCGATGGCGAAGAGATCGCCGTCACCGCTGAAAACCACGATATTAAGTTCGGGGTTGGCAAGTTTTAATCCTGTGGCAAAGGGTATGGCCCTCCCGTGAGTTGTATGAAAGGAATCCAGCTTAACATAACCGGCGGCACGTCCCGAACAGCCGATTCCCGAGACCATCACAGTTTTTTGAAGGTTGATACCGCTTGCTTTCAGAGCAGCCAGACACGCAGAAAACACCGTTCCGATTCCGCACCCCGGACACCAGATATGGGGAATGCGATCCGTGCGGATAAGATCATCCAGGGGATGATGGGGTTGTTCTTTGGATGGTGTCGGGATTTCTTCCATGGTTTAAAAGGCCTCCATCAACATTTTAACAACGCTGTCCGGATGGATAATCGTCCCGCCGGGATGTCCGACTAAAAAGATAGGAACCTTGCCCCCTGCGCATCGTTCAACCTCCCGATGAATCTGACCCAGATTAATTTCTACCGTCACGAATCCCTTGACTCTGTCTGCCAACTTGCGAATCTGATCTTCGGGAAAAGGCCAGATCGTCACCAGACGCAAAAGTCCGGCCTTGATCCCCAGCTTTCTGGCTTCAGCTACCGCGGCAATGCTGGTTCGGGCCGAAATTCCATAAGAAACAACGGCAATTTCAGCATCTTCGAGGAGGTAACTATCTGTCCGAATGATGTCGTCTAAATTTCTTTGGATTTTTTCGGTAATCCTGGCCATCATCTCCGTCTGAGCTTCTACGGTCATTACCGGGTACCCCTTTTCATCGTGGGTAAGACCAGTAATGTGCAGGTTATAGCCTTCCCCTGCCGCCGGCATGGGTGCGACACCGTTAGGCCCGGGTGCAAAGGGTTTGAAGCGGTCTTTTCTCCCTTTGGGTTTGGGACGTGATACAGTCTTAATTGATTTTGCCTCGGGTATAATGACTTTTTCACTCATATGCCCAATGATTTCGTCGGTCATGATGAGAACCGGCAACCGATATTTTTCACTCAGATTAAACGCTGTGATCGTTAAATAAAATATTTCCTGGGGTGAGGACGGCGCTAGGGCAATAATTTCATAGTGCCCATGTGATCCCCATCGGGCCTGCATCATGTCGCCCTGGGCACCATGGGTAGGAAGACCTGTAGAGGGACCGCCGCGCTGAACATTTACCACAACACAGGGAGTTTCTGTACAGATCCCCAGACCAATATTTTCCATCATAAGACTGAAACCGGGACCGGAAGTGGCGGTCATGCTTTTCATACCGCCCCATGATGCACCAAGTACTGAGGCCATGGCGCCGATTTCGTCTTCCATCTGGATAAAACATCCGTCAACATGAGAAAGCCGGATAGCCATCCGTTCGGCGATCTCAGTGGCTGGTGTTATGGGGTATCCCCCAAAAAAACGGCATCCTGCTGCCAGTGCGCCTTCGGCACAGGCAACGTCGCCGGTCATAAAATATTCACCGGTAAGGACCGCTGGTTTCATTTGTCTCTTGTCTAACCTTTATAATCTGTGTGCTTCCGTGGTTTCATATAGTTAAAATGATGATTGCCGGTTTATATCGCATGGTTGGTTTCGGATTGGCCGGGTTTGGTCGTTTGTGGGCTTTCTACTGAAAATATAGCAAACTCCGGGCAAATGATTTCGCAGTAGTGACAGTTAACACATTCCTCGGGCTTTATAACCACCGGGGGATGATATCCTTTTTGGTTGAAATTTGCAGAAAATTCCAGAGCCTGCTTGGGGCAGTACTCGATACAGTATCCGCATCCTTTACATCGATCCTCCAGGATGTGCACGATGCCTAGAGAGACTTGTATTGTGTCCGCGTCAAGTGGAACCCTCCAGAATTCCATAGGCATTTCTCCAATTATTTAGGCGGTTCTATAAATTTAAATAAAAACAGCATCGAATAATACAATTGTTAGATTGTGTCAAACAATAAATTTTGAAAACATAACGACTTTAGAAGATGCCGGCTAATTTTTACGGGGGGTGTCTATAATTTTATGTTTTGCCTGCACGAATAGTTTCAAGGAGGAAGAGTGTTGATCTTTAAAATTTATTGCGAAAGTGCGGCAATGGGGTTACTAAAACAACGGGCCAAATTCTTGACGGTCTCGTAAAAAGTCCAACTTCTGCGTTGTGCTGCATTTCACAATCATTCAACGTACGATAAGTATGCCTCATGATTGCAAAATTTGCACGCCTTGAATTTGAACTTTTTACGAAACCGTCTAAATCGGACTTTTACGAAGCCATCAATTCTTCACTCTTCGGTAAAACTTGAAACTCGATGAAATAGAGTTTATGGTATCATACAATCTGATGATTCAACTGTAAAAAATTATGGGTGAAAATGAATAAAGTGCTTGTCAGCGCCTGCTTAATCGGAGAAAATGTCCGTTACAACGGACGGGTTAAGCAGTATGATAGCCGTATGTTATCGGATTGGAAGCTCCGGGGACGTCTGGTGCCATTTTGCCCCGAAGTTGCCGGCGGGCTTCCGGTGCCAAGACCCTGTTCAGAAATCTTGTGCTACGATGGAAGTGCGGTATTGAATGGGCATGCAAGGATCATGAACATCAAAGGGAAGGATGTTACCCAATATTTTTTGACCGGTGCTCAAAAAGCACTTGAATTTGCTCGCTCACGTAAAATCAAGCTTGCCGTCATGAAAGATGGTAGTCCTTCATGCGGCAGTACATATATTTACGACGGTAGTTTTTCCGGAATTGAAAAGCCGGGCAAAGGCGTTACCACAGTCCTTCTGCAAGAAAATAATATCCGTGTTTTCAGCGAACGGGAAATTCCAAAAGCAGTAGAATATTTAAAGACCCTTGAAATTTAATTGGAGGTTTTTATGGCCCATCACACCATAAAATCAGGGTATGTACAGCTGGTGGATCGTTTGAATCGATTTCCCCAGGGCGCGCCTCCTTCAAAACTATTATACAAAATCCTGGAAATGCTTTTTAGCGAAAAAGAAGCCAAACTGGTATCACTATTACCATTAAGACCGTTTTCCGCTGAAAAAGCCGCCCATGTATGGAAAATGGACGGGGTCAGAGCACGGAAAATTTTGGACCAACTGTGTGGCAGAGCTATTTTGACGGATATGGAGGAGAACGGTCGTCAGGTTTACTGTTTGCCGCCCCCTATGGCGGGATTTTTTGAATTTTCCCTGATGCGTATCAGAGGCGACATTGATCAGAAACTATTGAGCGAACTGTATTACCAGTATCTCAATGTTGAAGAGGATTTTATCAAGAATCTGTTTCTTACCGGAGAAACCAAGCTGGGACGGGTTTTTGTTCATGAGCCGGTTCTTTCAAGGGAGAACGCATTACAGATTTTTGATTATGAAAGGGCGACCGAGGTCATTAAAACCGCTTCACACATAGGGATCAGCACCTGCTATTGCCGCCATAAAATGTCTCATATGGGCCGAGATTGTGATGCGCCCAAAGAAATATGCATGACCTTTAACTCGGTGGCGTCATCGCTGGTAAAATATGACTATGCCCGACGGGTTGAGGTGTCGGAATGTCTGGAACTGCTTGAAACAGCTTATTTGCACAATCTGGTACAATTCGGCGACAATGTTAGAAAGGATGTGAATTTTATCTGCAATTGCTGCGGATGCTGCTGCGATGCCATGATTACCGCCCGGAAATTTGCGATTTTGCAGCCGGTTCATACAACCAATTTCATCCCGAAAATTCAAGATGAGGCATGCACGGGGTGCAGAAAATGTGTAACCGTATGCCCGGTCGAGGCGATGAGCCTGGTTTCGGCCAACGATCCCCATCATCCCAAAAAGAAAAAGGCACGGGTTAACGAGAAAATTTGTCTGGGATGTGGTGTTTGTGCCAGGGTCTGTCCCGAGGATTGCATTCACCTGCAATCCAGGAACCGGAGGGTAATTACACCGCTGAATACAGCCCACCGGGTGGTGGTTATGGCCATTGAGCAGGGCAAGCTTCAAGAGTTGATTTTCGACAATCAGATGTTGAAAAGCCACCGTGCCATGGCCGCTGTTTTAGGGATTATTCTGAAACTTCCGCCCATTAAACAGGCAATGGCCAGTCAACAAATGAAATCGATTTATCTTGAAGCGATGGTAAATCGGTTGAATCTTTAGTCCACCCCAACCACTCGGGTGTTTGAAACAATTCGATTCCATAAAGCTTTAGATATGATTCAATGTTCTGTCCCTCCATTAGCGGGATGAGGAGGAATTTTGCGGGTTCACCTGATCTCGGGCGATTTGTCGAACCCGTGGGTCACGGTCTTCCACATAAAGAGCGAGTACTTCAGCCACCTTGGGATGATCTATCTGCGCCAGTGCAAAAGCGGCGGTGGCACGAACCCGGGCGTTCTTTTTTTTACGGAAAGAGAAAAACCCTCCGGGGGCCATGATTTTGGCCAGTGGTTCGACACCGGCCGGGTCAGCTATTCGCCCAAGAACCCTGCAACAGGCAATGAGACGCTCCGTCTCTTTGGTGGAATCCATCAGGGAAACAAGCGCATCCACTACTTCCGTGGATTTGAGTTTTCCCAAGGATTTTATGGCAAATACCGCCATACTTTGATTTTCTTGGGTGGCATAATCTAACAGCAGCGACGTCACATCCTCATTATTCAGGCGCTCTGCGAGACGAAACGCTGCTTGCCGAACTTCGGGGCTCTCGTCACCCAGAGCGAAAGCCAGTTCTGTCTTTAGATTCTGGGTTACGTTGTCGATTACATCCAGAATTCGCACACGTTCCTCGGCAAAGCCTTCTAGTATCAGTTCACGTCTGAGAATCTTGGTCGCTGCCGGACCCAAATTTCCAAGCAGATGGGCAGCGATCTGTCTCAATTTAAGGTCATCTTCCTTTTTGATGATCTCGATAAGTACAGGTAAGGCTGCCGGGCCCATACTGCCAAGAAGGCGGGTGGATAGTTGTAACCGGGATGGGTCCTGGGATTTCATATCTTCCAGTAATATCCCCTGAGTTTTCGGGTCCAGCTTTTGAATGGAAGTTATTTCCTCCTGCCGGACCTGTTGATCTTGACGGCTTTGCAGCTGTTGCCATCGCAGGCGTAAATGAGAATGTATTCGACAGGCCCTCTCATAGTCACCAAACTGAATGAGATGGGCAGTAGTTCGAGAAAGAAGTAAGCTTGTTTGTTTAAGGATATCAAAATGTTCCTCTTCCGGCAAAATGATCAGTAATGGATCTGATAGCAGTTCAATCCATTGAGATTGGGAGGCGAAATCCAAATCATCGAGCAAACTGCCACAGGCAGTGATCACTTTCGTGCGAATTTTGTGGGTCTGGTCTGCGAACCCCTGGAAAAGCTGGTTGACCAATTGCCGGGATTTTTTCCCGTCACCCTTGAGAAACTGATCGTGCAGCTGCTGCATTATTGATTCAATAAAAGCTTCCGTGAGCGGCGCCGAACCTTCTTTTACCTGAAACGATTTTGATATGGGCTCATCCACTTCTGTCTTCACCGCAATCCGAAACGCAAGATCTGTGTCATCATCTACCATTGGCTCCGCGATGGACCCTGTACGGTCAGAACCGATTTCAACCGGTTCCTCCAGAATCTCATAAAGACTTTGGTCGAACAGGATGCAGGATAATTTCTGCTTCATGGCAAAAAGCTGCCAGAACTCGCTATTCAATTCATCATCCGTAAATTGTCCGAGCGCAGCAATAAACGTTGTCAGTTCTTGAGTGGAAATGTTTTTTAGGAATGTAAGACTACTTAATCCGATTCTTCCCAGAAGCTTGAGGAAACTATCCGCCATGGTTTTGAAATCTGCGGTGTCTATCTTTATGCCGTTCACCAAAAGACCATCGCCGACTTGTGATAAAGTGAAGACAGGCCGTCTGACCAAAATTTCCTTCAGAGCCTTGCAAAGTTCTTCAATGGAGTAGCTGACGGCCTTACTCTCCGGAGGGTAGAGTTTGATGTTGTTGGCAGAAGTGAGCAGACATCGTAT
>MAXL01000485.1 GCA_001751005.1 Desulfobacterales bacterium S5133MH16 | reverse complement strand
GTGAGTTCATTATTGTAATGGTGGTAAAAATTATCGCGACGGTCTATATGATCAGCTTGCTCGTAATTCAGACTCTTGAAAAAATGCCTCTCAATTTCATTGAAATTGTAAAACAGGTCTATATTTACTACATCGTTAAATTGCTGATTTAGTCCCAATGTTACATGATCTCTTGGCCCGAGGTCCCCTTTCCCTTTCCATTTATCTGCATCTGTATAAGAATATGATCCAAAAAGGCTTGTTTTTGTTGATAATTCTCCTGAATCAATCCTCAAAAATGTTCTAACAAAGTCTTTAGAACCAAAACTTTGACTAACCTCAACTCCCGCCTTATCTTCCGGTCTCCTTAATTGCAATTCTACTGAGCCACCTCTATTACCGGAACCTGTTCCCAGGTCAGCAGGGCTTGCTCCCTTATAAAGGCTGATGCTTTCCATATTCTCCATATCATATATATCTTCTCTCGCTCCAATAGGCATGATTCCATAATTCGGAATACCTTCAACTGTCATGCCGCTATAGAATCCTTTCAACCCCCTTATACGTATATCTTTACCACTTAGCCCGTAAGGGTCATTACTTTCCACATTAATACCCGGGAGAATATCCAATGCATTATAAACACTTGTTTTGGCAGGTGTGCCCAAAAGCTCGATTCCTTTTTTGGTTACAGACGTTCCCGTATAAAGAGAATCGCCCGTTTGTTTGGTCGGACGGATCAATTCGCCTGTAACTGTAATGTCTTCCAATACATATACATCGCTTTTTTCATCGCCGGCCATCAAATCATTTGATGAAGGTGACAATACAAGACAACAAATTACAATAACTAATAATTTTTCTTTCATCCTTCCCCCCCCTTTTAACAAACAAAAAGATAGGTTAATTGAAGCTGACATGTTATATGTATCAAAATCTCCGTAACCTGCCTTGACACTGAAGTCAGGTTTGAGCTCCCCCGTCTTTTTCCTCACAAAAAAAGCCACGAGGACAACTCATCCGTTCTTGGACGATGGCCTTCGTGGCTTTATTCTTTTGTATTTTTGAAACGCGCCGCGATTACTACTGCAACTTCTTGTTGCAAAGTGAATTTAGACATCACTTCTTACATGATCACAACGCATCTGTCAACGTAAAAACGAAGCTGACATGCTTCATGTCAACTCAAAGACAATCGTAAGCTCCAGAGGGATTTCTCCCTTAAAAAGATGCCTGGGCAGCTTTGGAAATGGGGCAGCATTCTGCACTGCTCTTAGAGCCGCCAGATCGAGTGCCCTGTTTCTGGAACGTTTTGCGACCTCTACCTCCCGGATACCTCCATCAGGGGTGATTACAAATCGAACGACGACACTACCTTCTATGTTTTTTACCCTAGCGATGTCCGGATATTTCTTGTGTCTTTCTATCTTGAGCCTCACCATCTCCAGATAGCTCTGGGCAGTCATGCAATCGCCGGAGGCCACCAGCGCACCCGGGGTCCAGTCAGCGATTTGAAGACTGGCAGTATCGGGCATGCTGATGCTCTCCATAAGGCTGTCCGGAAGGTTTTTTTCAGCAGGCTCCATCTTTATAGGTTTAAAGCGAGGCATTCGACACTGGAACACCTTCAGTCTCTTTACATCCCGCGGCTTAGGCGGCTTGGGCCTGTGACGCGGCCTGGGAATAGCCCGTGCAGTCGGTTTGGATATATTCTGCATGGTCAGCTCGATGTAGCTCAACGCCTTTGAGTTATAAAGCCCGGAAATATGAAAAAATATGACAATGTGTATGGCAAGAGACACACCAATCAAACCGCGCAAAAGCCAGTTGGGTCTTCTTTTAGACACGGATTTCACGGATTTCACAGATTAAGGTTTTATTTTATCAAATACTTTTCTTTTTATTTGAACTGAATGACCAAAGTTGATCAGCAAGCCTACCTCTATACCGGTTGCTTTTAAATAATTGACGAGCTGTACTTCATGAATTTCGGTCAATTCTTTAACGGCTTTCAATTCCAAGATAACCTTGCCTTCAACAACAATATCGGCAACATATTCTCCAACGATCTCATTCTCGTAATAAACGGTGATGGTTTCTTCGCTCAAAATGCTTAACCCCATCTTTCGCAATTCAATAATCAATGCATTCTGGTAGACCTTCTCGAGAAAACCAAAGCCCAAGACATTGTGAACTGTATAAGCCGCCTTGATTATCTTTTCAGTAAGGTTGGAATATTTCATTGGGGCTCCTCATAGTTTTTAGACACGGATTTCGCTGATTTCACAGATTAAATTTAATTTTTTTCAAAAAGTCCGTGTAATCCGTGTAATCCGTGTCTAAGTCTAGAAATCTTTTTCCGTTGCCAAACATAGCCTTCCTGCGCCGGCTGCTTTTGCAATATCCATAACCTTTACAGCTTTATTCAGAATCACCGCCCGGTCAGCCCTGATCACTACCAGCTTGTTTTCCTGGCTCCCGATCATCTCCTTTAGCCGGTCAAAGAGCCTGGCAATGGAGACCTCCTCAGTTCCCAGAAAGGCCCTGCCCTGCTGATCCACATAGACCGTGATCGTCTCCTCGGTTTGGGGCGCCGAGGCCCTGGCCTGGGGCAATTTGATCTTGATGCCCTCATCGACCATGAAATTGGTGGTAAGAAGAAAATAGATCAGAAGGAGGAAAACAATATCAATAAGTGACGTCAAAGGGACTTGAACCTTAATACGTTCTCTGCGTTTAGGATGAACAAGCATTATTGCCTCCTTCTAAGATCGCCTGCCCAGGGCCTTGATAAACGTCACGGTTCCATCCTGGAGTTGGGCCTCATATCTGTCCACACGCGAAACCAGATAGCTGTGAGCCACCATGGTGGGAAGAGCCACGGCAAGACCCAGAGCAGTGGTCAGCATGGCCTCCCAGATGCCACCGGCAAGGACCGCTGCGTTTACTTTGCCCCCCATCTCCTGAATTACCATAAATGCCTTGATCATACCTAGCACGGTCCCCAGCAGACCGAGCAATGGGGCAATGCTTCCGATGGTGGCCAGCGCTTGAAGGTACCGGGAAAGTTCCCTGACCTCACCGTCCGTTGAGTGAACAATAACCGTTTCCAGGGTTTCCCGATCTTGATCTTTGACTTCCATTGCCTGCGCCAGGATACGTGACATCGGCGTATCATTAGTGATAGCCAGTTCATAGGCCTGGTGATCCTCACCATTTTTTATGTGTCGAGCAATTTTTTCCATCAGGCCATAGCCCCT
>MAXL01000484.1 GCA_001751005.1 Desulfobacterales bacterium S5133MH16 | reverse complement strand
TTCTCCCGATAAGGGACCATCGGATGTATAATCGGCTACATCGGTGAACAAACCGTGAATATCATCAAGTTCTTTTTCGTATTTATTATTCCTGCTAAGCCTCGTCTTATAGGGAACTAAGGCCAGTTCGATGGTTTTCCAGGTGCTGCATGGCCGTTCCGCAAACCGTTGCATCAACTTTGTTGCATTGGTCTGCCTGCTTTCGTTTGAAAGCTTGAGCGCATACCCCTCAAGGCAGTCTGCTACTGCAAGCAGTCGCCCATAGAGATAGTCTCTGGTTTTTCGTTCGCGATCAAGTCCCATGGTGAAGTTCTCCTTTTCTTTGAAATAGTATCTATAAAGTCCGCAAGCTATTCCCAAAGTTTTCTGCCAGGCCCAATCAGGCAAACTTTGTCTTTGGGTAGCCTTTTTTATGCATGAATCTACAATATCCCAAGGCAGTGGTACGCCATCGATAATGCAGGGAATTAGTCGTTCAACCGTTGTTTTTTGCAGGTTATCATCAAGCGTGATTTTATCACCGTTCTTTGTTCCGTATGATGCCTGCGCGATGTCTTTTGGAGCAGGCGCACCAAAAAAGATTCTATCTTTTGAGAAGCGCTGAAGCCAAGCGCAACCTATATGCCATGATTGAATTCGTTGCAGGAAATCGGAGCCGGTCAGCTCTCGATAATAGGTAACCGCCATCCGGCCGGGAGTAGCGGAATCGATACCCATTATAACAATTTGATCTGTTTCATCCAGCTTAAAGGAATAACCTGAGAGGTATTGTGAAAGGCGAATTCCGAAACTCTGAGCAGTCAATCCGAAAGGGTTTTTCTCTGTTTTTTTCATCTCGCTTTCAATCGAAGTGTCACTCAATAAGTCGTCACTGTCTGCCAGCGGATCAGGAACATCCACCGCCGAAACCGCCCATGCAACTATTGCCAACCTTGGTTTTGCCTGTCCTCCAGATTTTACATAAAAAACTTTGCCTTGCCGTGCGAGCAGCCAGCGCAAAGCGCTATGGGCTTTTTGCGTAATTTCAAATCCTATATCAGCGACTTGCGAGTCATCCGTAAATCGTCCTCTAAATGTGAATCCTGAAGAGTCGTTTGATGAAATAAGTTTTGCTTTATCACCAGCATTCCGAAGCTTTGCAGGATGGCTATCCGCCAAAAACCGAGGTTCTCCGGTAATAAAACAGAGTTCTTTGTTTGCCTTTAGGCTTGCTGAGTATTCAATCCATGCATTCTGCAAAGAGACATCCGTTACTGAAGAGTCCGAACAATTTGGAGTTTCAACCGCCCAACGAACAAATGCCTCGGCCTGCCACGGATTTCGTTTTCCGTTTTTCTGCATTTTCCCGTTTAGTATCTTAAATATTTCCGGTTTATCAGATTCTTCACCCCACCATTCATAGATGAAGTTGTCTGAACCATCAGGTTTTAATTCCGTATGCAGAATTTTGTCATTAATGAGGTCCTTTATAACTTGGTTCTTTTTAATATATTTTAGAATAGCCTTGGCTTTTGGATGCGAACAGTTCGAGGAACACCATTTCTGCAAATCCGATTTATAGATCTCGAAAGGTTCAGACGGCTTTTTTTGAAATCCTTTCGTCACCTCTCCGCCAAAAGCTGCAAAGTCACCAGCCATATATTGCAACTTGTCACATAATGGATGATTGACCGGGCGTATGCCAGCACGACTTGCAGATGCTTCCGTGCAGGGAACAATCGTTGGAGAATCATCTTTGCTGATCACAGAAGCTCTCTGAAAATTGCCATCACCGTCGATAACTATTTGAATATGCGCATTCTGCGCTGTGTGGCAAATAGGAAACAGAGGAATGGTGTCATTCTTATCGTCGATCTTATCCGTGTTGTTTTCGTAGGTTTGGTAGAGTTTTTCAATCCAGCTCATTTTGCAGCGCCTCCTCGTTAAGCCCAACGGATTGGGGCGGATTGGGTATCATTTCGCGCACAAATTTCCGCATGGCACATTCCTCCGGGCGAAAAAACTTAATGATTCCTTTCTGCATGACCGGTCTCCAAAACCGGCTGTGAAGGCGATATTCTCCGCTTTTGTCAGGTTTGCCATTTTCATCCGTCTTCCCGGTTTCATCGGGATAATCAAACCCGTGAAACATGATGCCGTAATCTAAACGCTCAATATTATCATAAGCGCTGCCTCCTTCCCCGAAAACGCACGGTTCAACATAACCCTGACACTCTCGTGCGCCGAGAAATATGTCCTGTCTCCCACCTTTATCGATCATCCGTTTTGCAATCTGGAAGTGCTTCCCGTCAATACGATCCGCTGCCATATCTTCACGGAACAGATTCCACTCAAAGTGTGCTTTTACCTGATATTCGACATCCGAAAGATACGTATACATTGCCAAGGTATTCCCTCCCCCATAATTTAGAGGCTTAACGCTTTTAGCTTCTGTTCTGATCGGATTTAATATTCGGACTTCATCGATAATCCAGATCAACGTAGGCTTCCAATACACGGATTTCAAAATCCCTTTTACTGCCTCGTATGTGGGGATGTGGTAGGAACACTTCTCGCCTCCGATTCTGGTCACGGGGTCGGTGAACAAGGCATGCCGCCCCGTCACTTTGAATTCGACACTGTTTTTCACTTCGGCCTCCTTATGCGTTCAAAAATTCCATTTGCGAAACCGGCTCCAGGCTCACGCCGAAATCTTTGCTGTAATATTGAGCATGCAGATACCATATTTCGCTTTCTTCATAGGTCTGAAACAGGGCATTTTCTTCACGCAGTTTTTTCATCATATAGGGGAAAATATTTACAGAATACTGCTGCGCGGTTTTTAACAGCGACCTTTCTTCTTTTAAGGATAGCTTGACCGAAAGTTTTGCAATGATCGATTCGGCATCCTTATCGTACGGAATTATAATTGCCTCTGTCGGCGCATCAATCACGCGGAAATATTTACCTGCCGTCTTGAATGATTGCCTCATATATAGAGATGGACTTCCGTGTTGTCTTTTATACTCGTCAACAGATTGCTGGTTTGTTGATAGCAGGGACAGCAAATTGTCGTCACGTCCTAGTTTTTTTCTGGATACCGGATAACTCATTTCATGCGCCCGTTTGTAAAAATAGTACTTGTAAAATCGTTTCATGGCTTTATAGCCGATTCTATCTTTATCGAAACCGGCGGGGTTCTTTTTGTACTCATCAAAGATGCGTAATGTCACATCTTGGGCTGTTTTGATTTCGGGTAATCTGTCGAGGTTCTCATTTTGCAGATTGACGATCTGCACTATTCCCAAACCTTCTTGTCTTCCGTTGCGATTACAGCGCCCTGCTGCCTGGGCTATGGAATCCAGGCCAGCCAAACAACGAATGACCGCTCCGAAGTCTACGTCTACCCCGGCCTCAATCAACTGCGTGCTGATGCAGATGACGGGTTTAGGATTCGATGGGTCAAGGCAATCAATCACTTGGTCTAAAATCGTTTTTCGGTGTTTGGGACACATGTTTGTGCTAAGATGAAAAACGTTTTTCGACAGATCCTTGCAGGATTCGTATAAGCGTCTTGCGCTTGGCTTTGTATTTATAACGACGAGGACGCTTCCCTTGTCATGCAATAGTGCCTTCACACGCTCTGCCAGCTTTTTTTCCGTCCACCCTCCTTTTTTGAGGCAATCTTGCACATGCACCCGCTTTAGCGCATCAAAAAGCGGAGGATACTCCACGATCTCCATTGCATCAGAATACGTTACTGCCCCTTTGACTGGGTCAACCCCATGTAGAAGCGGCTGAGTCGCCGTACAGAAAACAACAGTTGAGGAGCAAAGATTGGTCAAAAAATTAATTGCGTTGTTAAACATGTGAACGGTTTTGATTGGCAGCGTCTGGATTTCATCAAAAATGATAACCGATTTTGCCAACTGATGCATGCGACGCACACTGCGGGTTCCTCCCCCAAAAAACGTTTCCAGCAGTTGGACGGACGTGGTGAATACAATCGGCGCATCCCAATTCTCAGACAGAATTCGGTTTCGATATGTGTCTTTTTCAGGCACAAGATTTGAGTGGTGCTCCAAAACGATTTCTTTGGATATGCCATCAAATATCTTGGCCACTTCTGATGCGTTCTGATC
>MAXL01000483.1 GCA_001751005.1 Desulfobacterales bacterium S5133MH16 | reverse complement strand
ATTCTACACTTCGAAATGCATAATCCGTCAATTAAATATCATGGAGGAAAACTTCTTTCAGCACTCAGGGTAAACACATTTGATTTCGGTGGAGCGTTCTCCCTGTATTGGGATTCAAATGCGTTTGCCATGTTTCAGCACTTCTCCAGTATTGACAGATCGACTCTGTTTATATAAATTAGTTTTCTTAAGATTTATTATAAAAAAAGAATATTAATCATAAAGCCGTTGGACTTTCAAATATCTCGAAAGCTTATTCATGAACCAATTGACCCCACAAAATATTTTTCATTCTAAGATTAAGAAATTATTGGGTAAGTCTCCCGATGATTTTCGTATTACAATCGGCGAGGTCCTGAGACGAAAAGGCATTATTACCGAAAAACAACTCCAGGAAGCCCTAAAGGTACAAAAAGAAAAACTCTATACCCTGGGTAAGGCCGTTCGATTAGGGCAGATCATCGTTGAGCTCGGTTATGCCTCCGAAGAAGAACTGGTCAAGGCAGTAAATATTGGATATCAGATTTCGGTTAAAACGCTGGCAGACGACATAAAAGGACTTGTTAAAGATAAACGCGGGAACTTTGTCGAAGGTCTTCCTCCACCCCGTATCCCCATATGGCTTCAGGTTTTTGCTGCAACCATGGTCATTATTATCACGACTATTTTTGTAATGAGCTTTTTTATGTTAAGCCAGCAAAAAGAAAGGCTTTACCGGCAAACCATAACGATCGGCAAGGTCAGTCTGAACTATTTCAGCAGCAACTCTCCGGTCCCCCTTTTGGAAGACAACATCTTAAGGCTCAATACGTTAATAAAAGATGCAACTACTGTTGAGGGGCTTGTTTATGCCATCATCGTTGATCGCAATCAGATCATCAAGGCACATACCGACATAACCAAAATCGGCAAGACCTTTGAACAGTTCGCGCACATGGAAGATGTGAAAAAAGAACAAGATGTTACTTACTTTAATTACTACTTGACATCCGGCGAACATATTTTGAATTTAACCCGTCCTGTTCTATTTAAAAACAAAAAACTGGGGCAAGTCCATGTCGGAGTTTCCATCGATTTTATCGAAAATTTAATCCACAAAGCTCGTTTGACAATTTTTGTGATAACATTTTTCATCATACTGTTAGGGAGTGCAATTGCAGTGTGGCTCGGATTCCATTTCTCCCGCCCCATTTCAAATCTGGTTATGGCAACCGGTGAAATCGGTTCAGGAAATTATCAGCACAAAATAATACTGGCAAGAAATGACGAATTGGGAAACCTGGCCACTGCGTTTAACCGAATGGGAGATGAACTCTGGAAGAACTCTCTCATGCAAAAATCGTTTGGCAAGTATATCGGTTCTGAAGTTCTTGAAATGATCATGGCCAACCCTGAAAGTGCCTGGCTTAAAGGCCATAGGAATGAAGCCACCATCGTATTCACCGATATCAGAGGATTTTCATCATATTCAAAGCTCAAAGAGCCTGAAGAAATCGTTGAAAGTCTGAATGAATACTTTGAGATTGCCACACAGACAATACAGGATCATGGGGGGTATGTGGATAAGTTTATCGGTGATGCGGTTCTGGGAGTTTTTGGGGTCCCGGTTTATCACAAAGATCATGTGGAAAGGGGTGTAAGGGCTGCAAACGACATGCAGAAGAAGTTTATGAACAAACAAAACAATGGAAACAGCCTCCTGCAATCTGTAGGTATCGGAATTAATTCCGGAGTTGTGGTATCAGGCAATATCGGATCACAGGATAAAATGGAATATACCGTAATTGGCGATACGGTAAACCTGGCCGCACATCTGAACAAGCTCGCCGGTTCCGGTGATATTATTATCAGTAAAAGTGTTTATGAAAATCTTGAAGATATAATTACCGTAAAACCGCTTTCGCCGCAGCATATCAAGGGCAAAACAAAACCGGTTGAAACGTTTAAGTTGCTCAGCATAAAGGATAAGAACAATGCAACGATCCGCAAATAGAATGAAAACCATTTCCGGCCTTGTTTTTCTATTGTCCCTGTTATTGCTTGCCGCCTGTGCCACAAGTATCCGGTCCCAGCACAAAATCTCTGAAATTCGCATTAATGACGACTTTATCATTGTCACGGCAACCGCCAAAGACACGCTTTCTTCCCTTGCTGCCGAATACTTGAACGATCCGTCCAAAGGGTGGTTAATCGCCGAATTTAACCATATCAAAAACCTGACTCCCGGACAGGAATTGTGCATCCCTTTATTCCCTTTCAATAAGGGCGGCCTTAAATCCGGAGGTTTTCAAACCGTCCCGGTTTTGGCATATTACAGTTTTTCCAAAAACAAACCGAGTAAAATAGCAATCACCCAAGACGATTTTAAAGCCCAGATGAAATATTTGAAGGAGAACGGCTATCATGTTATTACGCTGGATCAATTATTAGGGTTTCTCGATTATCAGGAACAGATACCTGAGAAATCTGTTGCAATTACATTTGACGACGGATGGATCTCCGTATATGACATCGCTTTTCCCATATTGAAAGAATATGGTTTCCCGGCCACAATTTTTATTTACACTGATTTTATCGGCGGCGGAAAAGCCATGTCCTGGAAACAAATCAAAGAGCTTTCAGAAGCCGGATTTGATATCCAATGCCAAACCAAAACCCACCGAAATTTGACCGTGTTAAAAAAAAAGGAGTCTTTCAAAGAATACTTCAAATCCCTTGAGATGGAGATAAGTTACCCCAAAAAGTTGATCAAAAAGAAACTGAATAAAGAATGCAAATTCCTGGCATATCCCTACGGTATAGCCAACAATCTCGTCATTGCCATGTTAAAAAAACACGGCTACCGTGCCGCATTCACCGTTGATAATAAATCGAATCCGTTTTTTATTGATAAATACAAGATCAACCGTTCGGCAATATACGGCAAATATGATATTGAAAAATTTAAAAACAAACTGTCCGTATTCCAAAACATGGAATTGAAATGAAAAGGTTTTTTAACATTTATTTGCTGTTAATTGTTCTGTTTTTTTTCACCGGATGCGCCGGTGTGCGAGAGTTTTTAGGAGATATCGCCGATAAAATTGCAGAAATAAATTCCGAAAAAGCACCCGAGGGAACTAAAGTTTTACCCGCTTCTTATTACCTGGAAAAAGCGCTGGAATATGAAAAAAATGATGAATTGCAAACCGCCCTTTTTTACATGCAAATAGCCGGCACACTGAATCCGGACAGCACAAAAATTCCTGAAAAGATCGCCTCCTTAAAATCTACCATCGATCATAAGGCAAGGAAACATTTTACAACGGGTGTGGAATGTTATGAAAAAAGAAAATTCAAAGACGCACAAAGGCAGTTTCTGACAACCTTAAGATATGCCCCTGGTCATAAAGAGGCTTTAGACTACCTAAAAAACAGGTTACATCCAAAAGAATACCTAAATTATAAAGTAAAAGAGAAAGACACCCTTAAAGATATTTCAAAAAAATTCTACAAAGATCCTTCAAAAGATTTTCTGATCGCCTATTTTAATAATCTTAAAACCGGTGAAGAACCCGTATCCGGGACAATTCTTGAACTTCCAATGCTCGAATCAGAATTTACCCGACCTACGATCGATATCCGTATTGAACTGATAAAAGCGGAAAACTTTTTGAAAGAAAAACGATACCGGGAGGTGCTGGATATTGCAGGAAAGATTCTTGAATATGATCGGTTGAACAAAAAGGCATCTGATTTGAAAAATGTTTCCTGCTATCAGATTGGAATGGAGTTAAGCAGGCAAGAAAAGTATCCGGAAGCCATAGAAATGTTCAAGAAGGTGACTCCCGAATATCAGGGGGTCGAAGAAGCAATACAACAGGCAATTAACAAAGAGTTGTTCAAAGCTAAAAACCTTTTAAAACAAAAACAATATGAACAAGTATTTGCTGTAACAAAAAAGATTTTAGATTATGACAAATCCAATAAAGCGGCCCAAGATCTGATCAACACCGCTTTTTGTCAACAAGCAAAACACTTGACGATTCGAAAGAACTATACCGAAGCATTAAATGTGCTTAACAGGGCAGACCCTCAATATGATTGTGTTAAAAAAACCATATCTGATGTTTACAAAGCCAAGAAGAAACAGGCTGAAGTACATTACCTTAACGGCGTTAAACATTTTTTGAATGAAGAGCTACAAAGCGCTATAAAGGAATGGGAAAAGGCCTTAGCCCTAAATCCCGAGCACAAAAAAGCGAAAAAAAATATTAATAACGCCCGGAGTTTGTTAGAAAAATTAGAAAAAGTCAAGTAGTCTTTCCGAGTCAAAAACCCCAAGAAAACAGGATCACCCGGTGGAATTTCCCGCAGGGAGTTCCCATAAAAATAATCTATTTTGAATTGCAACCTCCTTGAATTCATCTCAACTCCATTTCATAACCCGCCATATTCAGCTTTCGAGCTATTTTTTCAACGTGGTCAGGGCCGCGGGTTTCAAGTTCCAGATCGACTCGTGTGATGTAAATGGGCAAATCCCGTGCACGACGGTCATGATAAACATGTAGAACATTTGCCTTAAGACCGGATATCAAGGCCAGCAATTGTGCCAAAGAACCGGGGGCATCGGTCAAACGCACCCTTATGCGCATTATCCTGGCATTTTTTAATAACCCCTGACTCAGGATGCGGCCTAACAGAGAGCTATCCACATTACCTCCGCT
>MAXL01000482.1 GCA_001751005.1 Desulfobacterales bacterium S5133MH16 | reverse complement strand
GTCCGGTTCCGTGCTTGACCACACCCTCAAGAAGACTGGTCATGATATAGGCTGTATTTTTTTCGATGACCTTTTCTCTGACAGGACTCGATTCCTCGATTACATTTCCGTCTCTGTCCTCAATCTTTGTTATAAAGACAGGACTTATAAGATAACCAAGATTGTTAAAAACCGAATACACCTTGACAAGCTCCAGCAAAGATATACCCGAAGATCCCAAAGCTATTGAAAGATCCCTGTTCAGTTTTGATGTGATCCCAAGTTTTCCGGCATAATCTATAGCGTAATCAATGCCGATATCTTTTAAAATTTTAATTGTTACAACATTACGTGATTTTGCAAGGGCATCGCGAAAAATTGTGGGACCATAAAATTTTTCCTTGTAATTTCTGGGTTTCCACGTAAAGTCATGTTCCTTATCCTGATACACAATCGGTGAATCGATAATCATGGTTGCAGGGGTATATCCCTTGTCAAGCGCTGCTGCATATATTATGGGTTTAAACGCTGAACCGGGCTGCCGCCTCGACTGGACGGCCCTGTTGAACTGGCTCTCTCTGAAATCCCTTCCACCGACCATTACCTTCACATAACCGGTTTCCGACTCGATGCAGAGAAGAGCGGCCTGAGCCTTTGGAACCTGCTCCAGATCAAGCCACCATCGGTCTGTATTAAGCAGTTTATTTTTAACCTTAACAAGTATAACATCACCCACGGACAAAACCTCTCCGGGATGTTGAACTCTGGCTTGAAAATAGGCAATCTCAGGATCAGGCTTTCTTGCCCAGCGCATGTTCTCAATTCTTATGATTCCCAGAGTATTGCCGATTCGAACCACTACCGTATCATTCTTGTTGTTTACCTCTATCACAACGCCTTGTGTGATCTTTCCCTCTTCAAGGGGCGCTTTTTCCGCCTCGGTCTGAAGCTCTTTTGAAAACGATTCGATCTCTTCCGGCTGTAAATGCTTTATCGGACCCCGATATCCTTGGCGTTTATCCAATTCATATAGCCCCTTTTCTATTTCTCCACGCGCAATCTTTTGCATTTCAATATTTACCGCAGCATAAATTTTGAGCCCCTCCTTGTATAAAATGTCGTCACCGTATTTATTTGAGATATAACGCCTGATGTGCTCGGTATAAACGGGGACTTCTTCTATATACCAGTTTTTCCTGGGCTTAATATCAAGCTCTTTATTGATTGCTTCCGTGGCTTGAATATTGGTTATAAATCCTTCCTCAACCATTCTGTTTAGAACATATATCTGACGCTGCTTTGCCCTTTCCGGATATCTGAAGGGAGAGTATCTGCTAGGCGCCTGGGGCAGGCCTGCAAGGATTGCACATTCTGCCAGGTTCAATTCCTGAGCGGATTTTCCGAAATAATTCTCGGAAGCCGCTTCCACCCCATATGCGCCATGGCCCAGATAAATCTGACTTAAATACAGAAACAGAATTTCATTCTTGGCAAACTTCTTATCAATGCGGTATGCAAGAATGGCTTCTTTTATTTTGCGGGAATAACTTCTTTCCGGTGTCAACAAAAACGATTTTGTAACCTGCTGGGTAATTGTACTACCGCCCTGAACAATGGTTCCGGCCTCGATGTTCTTAAAAAACGCCCTGATAATACTTAAAATATCTATTCCTTTGTGTTTATAAAATCTTGCATCCTCCGCCGCAACAAAAGCTTTCTTAAGCATTTCAGGCATTTGAGATAGGGGTATCACAATTCTCCGTTCTTTGAAAAATTCAGCGATCTTTCGGGTGTCGTCTGAATACACGGTTGTGATGATAGGAGGCCGGTAATCGTTTAGCGAAGATATTTTAGGAAGATTTCTGCTCAGGTAAAAATAAACCCCGACAGCTCCAACCATACCGGACACCACCATAAAAACAGAAACCCAAATAAAATATCGGACGATTTTTACAAAAATTCCCCCCTTATCTCGCCGGACTCGCTTTTTAAGTATCTGAGAAGTTTTTTTGCGTTTTAGCATAATTCCTGTCCGTGAAACGGATCAAATTCGTGGTTTTTGGCCGTGTTGTTTCATAAACTTAAACTTTTACCTAAATTGAGCGATTTTTTACTCGATCTGCACCGATCTCTTGAGCATCAAGGATCCGCGAAAATCATCGACATATCCACGGGTATGCCTGCGGTTTTCGCGAACCCTTATGCATCAAGATCTCAGCACATCTCTTCGCAAAAAATCGTTCAACTCAGGTTTTATTAAATATCAAATATCGATCTTTTACGCAAGGTGCTTGACAGCCCCAAAATTTATCGCCTGTTTTACTCATTACCGCAATTGTCAAAATTCAACAAATCTCTTTACATGGTTACTTATTTGCAATACATGGTAATAATCGAACTTGACCGGATCGGAATTCAACATGAATATCCGAATATCTGTTAACGAAATCAAGTTTAACTCAATTCAAGTGCTTTGTATATTGAAAATTAAATAAAAGACATAACACCTTATCCGGCATCGTTCCGCCAAAATTCGGCAGCGGAACCCCATGATGCCGCTCAGCGCCTAAAGGAGGAAAAGTGATGAATGCTAATTTGCCTGTTTCCTTAAAAGCAGTGGACCGTGTTGAAATTCTAACCCTTATAGACAATTATATTGATCTGTTGCTGCCGCCCTCGGAAATTATCACCCGTCCCCCGCTGGCAAAGGACGGCAATATTCTGGATAATACCCTTCTGGCAGAACATGGGCTGTCCCTTTTGATTACCGTAACTCAAGGAGAAACCAAACACACCGTCCTTTTCGACACGGGTTACACCAAAGTGGGCGTGCTCCATAATATCGAACAACTGGGGGTAAATGTTGAGGAGATAGAATCCATTGTCATAAGCCACGGTCACATGGACCACACCGGCTCCCTTTACGGCATTCTCGACAAAATACCCGGGACGATTCCCCTGGTGGTTCATCCCGGTGCATTTGAATATCCTCGCTATACCCGAACCCCGGACGGCAGCACGCGTCTTTTTCCCCGAACCCTGGTAAAAGATGAACTTGAACAGAAAAATATTGAAATCGTGGAAAGCAAATCACCGACCCTGATCGCCGATGATATGATCATGGTAACCGGAGAGGTGGAAAGAACAACGGAATTTGAAAAGGGAATGCCCAATGCCCTTATAGAAAAAGACGGAGAATTAGTGTTTGATCCCTTTGCCGACGATCAGTCCATTGTCGTTAAACTCAACGGAAAGGGTCTGGTCGTGATTTCCGGATGTGCCCATGCAGGTATTATCAATACCATTATGTTTGCACAGAAAACAACAGGGGAAAACAACATTAAAGCAGTGATGGGAGGATTCCATCTTTCCGGACCGTTTTTTGAGAAAATTCATGACAAGACTATTGCGGAATTTAAAAAGTTGGATCCCGAAGTGTTAATCCCCATGCATTGTACCGGGTGGAAAGCTATCCAGCGATTACAAAAAGAGTTTCCGTCAAGTTTTGCGCTCAACAGTGTAGGGTCCAAGATAACGCTTTCGTGATTCAGCATCCCTTATAAAGGGAAGTTAATATAAAATTTTCAAGTCGTTGTAAGTTAGATATTTTTAGATAACGATTTACCTTCGAACCTTGGCAGTTCAATGTTAAGACAGGATTCGAAATTTTTACCATGAAAAAATTACCTAAAAACCATCGAAACTTTTTTTTATCGTTTATCAGATGTCTTTGCATCATTTTTTGCGTATCGTTACTTGCGTTCCCGAGCAACACGAGTTACGCCGAAACCATAAAAATCGGCGAGATCAACCCTCTTTCCGGCGGTCTGGCAAAAAATGGCATTGAGATCCACCAAGGGATCGAGGTTGCCGTGGCCGAGGCCAACGAGGCCGGAGGTATCGGCGGCAAACATATAGAGCTTATCTCACGAGATGATCATAGCCGGCCGGATGTGGCCATCTCCAGGGCTGAAGAATTGTGCTCCTGGGAAAAGGTGACCGCTCTCACCGGCGGTTATGTCGATTCCCTGGTCGGCCCTATCGCCGCAGTGGCTAAAAAATACCGGATTCCCTATGTGGCCAGTGCCAGTTTGCAAAAGGAGCTGGCACATCATAACAATCCATACTTTTTCAGAGTTTCCCGCCTTCAGGGCTTTGTTGAACCGCTCTGCGGAATCCTGGCCCAACGTTTTAAGCCCCAAAATCTGGCCATTTTGTACGCCGCCACACCCGGATCTGTAGAACTGGCCGGTGACCTTGAACGGTGTGTTAAGACTCACGGCCTTAATGTACAACTGGTTGAAAAATTCCGTCCGGGCACACCTGATTTCACACCGCTTATCGCCAAACTGGCCGGTATGAACATTGACGTGATCGTTTCGGGCGGCTTTACACCGGATCATATCCTTTTTGTGCGCCAGCTAAAAGAAAACAGAATATCACCCAAGGCATATATCGGCCCATTCGGCATTGCATATGAAAGCTTTATAAGAACAATGGG
>MAXL01000481.1 GCA_001751005.1 Desulfobacterales bacterium S5133MH16 | reverse complement strand
GTGTCTGGGACTGAGATGATCATCGGCTCATCTGTAATATCAATCCATGCACTCGAATAGAGAGTATCGAAGTTTGGACGTACTACTGCACGATCCTCTGCCTCAGGAAATTTTCGAAAGTGGTTGAAACTATTTACCGCACCCTCTGGTACATTTGTAACGGCACGACGGGTTACATCCATTGTAAGCAGTGGATGAAAATAGATATACGCCTCTATTGCTATCTCATTTGTTTCTTGTTCAGTGATCTCTGTACTTGTTTGTGCTAACAGCGATGTAATTGGCACCAATACAAATAGTGCAGCTATTGTCATAAAATTTTTTATAGTTTTTAATTTCATGGTAGCTCTCCTTTATAATTGATCTGTCTATACAATAGCAAAAAATGAACCTGTATGTCTAGCCACTTTTCGAAAATTTCCTAATCTTCTAACGGTGGTACTACATAATTTTTCTCTCCTATAATTCAATTTTTAGATCCTTTAACAAGAGGTGGATTAACCCATTTACCTTCAAGCGCCTCTGTTTTTGGACCATAAAGTCTCATCACGGCATAAAAAGGTCCATCTGGAGCAGGAAGCCAGTTTGACTCCAGTTTTTTACCCGGTGAATCTTTTTGCACATACAGAGTCAACGAGCCATCTTTATTAAATACAAACTGCTCCATCATAGAAGAGTTGAGCAGGTACCTTTTTAAAGGATTATCTATAAGCAGTTGAGTTTTACCGTCATACATTGTAAGAGACCAGAACGCCGTTACCGGTGGAAATTCACCTTTTTTAAACGTTAACGTATATTTACTTTGCGAAGCGTCTAATCTATTATCTTGTGAATCTACCAAATAGGTAGGATAAATAGCCTCAGCACCTGAGTTACCATATATACCCATTTGTGCAGCAACTGCACGAATCATAAATAAGTCATCTAATTTATAGTTGTCTTCTGCACTTTTATTTAAAAATGCTCTTGTACCAAATACTTTTGCACTCGCTAATGGATCACTAGAAGCTTTTTTTCCAAACTCTACTATCACGTCAAAACCTTCTTTAGCACCTTTTTCTAAAGCCTTTTGAATCTCTGGAGATAATTTTTTGATATCAAATTTATCCTCACCACCCAATCCAATCTTTGCAAATCTTTTCATAAGCGCTTGCTCTTCTTGAGGTGTTTTCACAAGACTCATCACAAAGATAGGGGTCATGTCTTGAATGTTGAATGATTGAGTTTGTTAATCAGCTTATCAAATTTTTTTCACACTTTTTTATCCTTTGCAATGGTTTTCGAAACTCGGCTGACTGCATGTGATACCGCTGATTCGATGATCTTGAATTGCTCTCCAATTTTCTTAAAAAAACCGCCGGGATAATTAATCCTTAACTGTCGTGCCATATCCCCCCCTCAATAAATATGCCTGTTACAAGGCATATAGCACACACCCGCAACCTATTCAACTTTCAAGACATGACCCCTTTGTTTTCTGCTAAAGGAGGAACCGTCAAATTTCAGACCGGTTGAAACAGCGGAAAGGAAACACAACAAAACAAATTGTTTTGTTGTGTTTCATCCTCAGCCGCAGATTCCTCTCTAATCATCGTCCGGAGACTTGCGAAAGTTCGGCTCTTTGGCGTCTGTATAGCGAATGTTGATCTTCTCGATTTTTCCATTGAACCGGAATGGCGCCCTGTCAAAGTAATCCAGCGCTACCGGCGAACCCAAATCCACACCCACATCAAAGGTTTCAGAAGCGGTAAAGATGGCCGGGACCGATCTTTCAATACGCCCCTGGCCAACTTGTTTTCCATTAACCTTCAATGTAAAGGTCGCCGGGGCAAGGCGTTCTTTGGTGTCATATTTGGTTTCTACTTCAATCTTTACTTTTCCTGTTGGGATGACTGATTCAGAAGCTATCTTAAAGCGGTTCAGGGTCATGGCATTGTATTCGGCTTTCAGAACTCCTTTATCCATGTAAACGGTAAATCCTGCGGAAATACCACCCACTGCAAAAAGTACTCCTTCTGCATTTTTTTCAATCTCAGCATCTATCACCGCCAGTGTTGAACGTCCACTCAAGAATTTAGGCGCCATCGCCTCGGGAATCCTGTCCTGCCCCTCATAAAATGTCCATTCGGTTAGTGGAGAAGAAGGCAGCTCACTGGGGCTGAAAACCACCGTGTAATATGATCCCCCAATGGGGTACACATGGTTCTCTGTCGCCTCTTTATCAAACAGCACTTTCAATTCAGCCAGTTTCTCAGGGTTCTCTTTGGCGAGGTTTTTGGATTGAGAATAGTCATCATTCAGGTTATATAATTTCCACTCATCTTTCTCAGGCTCCCACTTGCCAAGTGCAGTAACATCTGTGATCCACGGAGCCTTCGGACCAAAAATACTGGCAATCCAGCCTTCGTGATAGACACCCCGGTGACCCATGATTTCAAAATACTGGGTTGTTTTTGCAGATTTGGCCTCGGGCTGGTTAAAGGTATAGGCCATGGAGACGCCGTCTAAGGGTTGTTGTTCTACCCCATTAACAAATTTAGGCGGAGTGATCTCCAGAATCTCATAGATCGTCGCGGCAATATCGTTGACGTGATGGAACTGGGAGCGGACTTTTCCGTCGTGTTTTATTTTTTTAGGCCAGGAGATAACCAGCGGTGTCCGGGTTCCACCCAAATATGAAGCCACCAACTTGGTGCCCTGAAACGGCGAGGCCCCGGCATAGGCCCATCCATGATGATACATGATATCGAGCGTCGGTCCACCCAATGCATCCATTCCACCATAGTCTTTATTGAGAACATCAATGTGTTGTTCAATGGTGGATGGCATCCCATTCTGGGCCAGCAATTCAGAGATGGTTCCGTTCATGCCTTCAGATGAAGGGCCGTTATCGGAGTTAATGTAGATAATCAGGGTATTGTCCAGCAGTCCCTGACGCTCAATTTCATCAACAACCTTTCCGTACTGCACATCGGTATGCTCTAAAAATCCGGCATATATTTCCATTAAGCGCGTTTGGAATTCACGCTGAGACTTAGGGATGTCTTCCCATTTCTGCTGGGTTTCGGCCAGCGGATTGAGGACGGCGTCCTGAGGAATCCACCCCAGCTCTTTCTGTTTTTCAAAGGTCATGGTTCTAAGCACTTCCCAGCCTTCATCAAATTTTCCTTCATATTTATCAGCCCACTCCTTGAATATATGGAAAGGACCATGAACCGCACCAGGAGTGAAATAGACAAAGAAGGGTTTATCTGGATTGAGGGTTTTGCTGGTTCGCATCCACTCGATGGCTTTTTCGGCCATGTCCTCGGTCAGATGATACTTGGGATCATGGGGCTCCTCGATGGGATTGGTATTCTCGAACAGCACAGGTTCATACTGAGAGGTTTCACCAGCTATAAAGCCGTAGAAGTAATCAAACCCGAGACCCGTGGGATAGCGGTCAAAAGGCCCCAACGTTGTAAGATCCGTCACCGGCGTATTATGCCATTTACCAAATGCAGCGGTGTTATACCCATAGTAAGAAAGCACCTGGGCAAAAGTGGCCGTTGATTTAGGAATCTTGCCCACATAGCCGTCCCAGTCGGAAGCAAGCTCAGCAATCTGCCCGGCGCCCACACGGTGATGGTTTCGCCCGGTTAACAAGGCGGCCCGCGTGGGAGAACACATGGCCGTGGTGTGAAACGCGTTGTAGCTGATACCTGATTTTGCCAGGCGATCCATTGTTGGCATATTAACAGGCCCTCCGAATGTACTCGGATTGGAAAAACCCGCATCATCAGTCATGAATATGACAATGTTGGGGGCATCCTCCGGCAGATGACTTTCCGCTTTCCGCCACTGGTGTTTTGAATCCTTCAGGGTTTTGCCTGCCTTACTTGCCGACGGGGGTTCGGGAAAGGGTAATACTTCATGTGCTGACAGTTGCGTTGTGGTGCACAGTACAAAAATCGCCAGGATGGCCATGATGATAGTAGTGTGTGTCTTCATTTGTTTGCCTCCTTTTATTTGTTTGTGGAAAGTTGCTAAGTTCGATCCCGCAAATCATCCTGCATTTTAAATCC
>MAXL01000480.1 GCA_001751005.1 Desulfobacterales bacterium S5133MH16 | reverse complement strand
TTGGAATTTTCGTTATATCCGGTTTAGGAGGTTAGAATGAGTACAGGTTTTGAATTTAAACCCAAAATATTAGGTTTTGTATGTCATTGGTGAGCATACGGTGCCGCTGACCTGGCTGGAGTTTCCAGACTGCAATATGCAAGTGAAATGAGGCTTATTCGAGTCATGTGTTCCGGTAGAGTTGACCTGGAATTCATACTGAGAGCCTTCTCAAATGGACAAGACGGCGTGTTTATTGGTGGCTGCAAGTTAGATGAATGTAATTATGTTACCCATGGAAATTATGATGCCTTAGCCAATACGTATATTACTAAAAGGATATTGAAACACATCGGCCTGAATCCGGAAAGACTGAGGATTGAATTTATGACCGCCGCTGATGGAAATCTTTTGGCCGAATATACTGATGATTTTAGTAAGAAGGTGAAGGAGTTAGGACCGCTTGGCAAAGCCGAAGGCATAGACAAAGAAGAATTGAAGCTCAAACTCGAAGCAGCCAGAAAATTAGTCCCCTACATGAGACTGGTGGAAAGGGAGAGGCTCAGAGTTCCTGTAAAATCAAAAGAAGCCTATACTGAGTTTTTTGAAAGCAGCGAGATAAATGCCTTATTTGATGAAATATTTTCAGAAAAACTGGCAGTAAGCCAAATTATGTTACTCTTAAAGGCGAAACCCCTTTCAACGAGCGACATTTCAGAGAAATTAGGCCTGAATCCGTCTGATGTAGCAAGGCACATGATTAGTTCATCAAGGCACGGATTGGTTAGGTACGATGAACCCCAAAATTGCTATGCTTTGGTCTAAGGTGAAAGCGCTTAGCTGTGGAATTTATTTGAAACTTGGTGCTTGCAATTTGTTGTTTCCGGGTTATCCGGATTAGGGAAAGGAAAAGATCAGGAAAGAGGCTATGGATAACGATAGAATCGATCAGATTATTGACAAACATCAGGGCGAGGCCAGTTCTTTAATTCAAATATTACTGGATATTCAAAGCGAAAATCATTGGCTCCCCAAGGAAGCATTAGAGAGGATCGGCGAAAAAGTACAGGTTCCTTTAACCCGGATACAGCATATTGCTACTTTTTATAAAGCCTTTAGCTTGGTTCCTAAAGGACGTCATGAAATTCATATTTGTGTGGGTACTGCCTGTCATGTTCGTGGTGCAACACGTATCCTTGACACGGTGGAGGAAGCGACTGGAATTAATCCTGGTGAAACCGACCTGGATTTAAAGTTCAGCTTGGAAACTGTTAACTGCCTGGGATGTTGTGCTTTAGGACCGGTGGTTGAAATCAATGGGAAGGTCCATGGTAAGATGTCGCCAGGCGCGACGGCGGAAGTATTAAAAAACTATGAATAAAGTAAAATTATGAAGGTAACATTATGTCGCAGATAAATTCACCAGCTGAATTAGAAGAATTCAGGAAAGGTATCCTGTCGAAAAGAGATCCAGACAAGCCTTGCATTTCAATATGTGCCGGTGCTGGTTGTATTGCCTCCGGTGCAGATGAAGTCATAGAAGCGTTTAAAGCCCAGATTGAAAAAGAGGGCCTAACTGCAAAAGTTGATACCAAAGGAACCGGTTGTCCCGGATTTTGTGAGAGAGGACCTGTTGTGGTCATTTATCCCGAAGAGATATGCTATCTTGAGGTAACGGCTGAAGACGTTCCCGAGATTGTCTCTGAGACCATAAAGGCGAACAAGGTCGTTGATCGACTGCTCTTTGTTGACCCCGTCACAGGCGAAAAAGCAATCCATGAATCTGATATCTCCTTTTATAAGAATCAAGAACGAAACGTCCTGTGCAATAACATCAAGATTGATTCCAAGAGTATTGATGACTATCTGGCAATTGGTGGTTATTCTGCATTAGCAAAAGCACTTTCCCAGATGACCGATTTGAAAGTGTTGGAAGAAGTCAAAAAATCCAACCTGAGAGGAAGGGGAGGCGCAGGCTTTCCCGCAGGGAGAAAATGGGAAGGATCACGCAATGCTCCTGAGCCGATCAAATATGTAATCGTTAATGCCGATGAGGGTGACCCGGGCGCATTCATGGATAGAGCGCTTCTTGAAGGAAATCCTCATTCAATCCTCGAGGGATTAATCATTGGCGCTTATGCCATCGGTTCTCACGAGGGTTATTTTTATGTTCGACAGGAATATCCCCTGGCAGTAAAAAATATCAATCTGGCGATTAAACAGGCCCAAGAGTATGGTTTGCTTGGGAAAAATATCCTTGGCTCAGGCTTTGATTTCAAAGTTTTCGTACACCAGGGAGCCGGTGCTTTTGTCTGCGGTGAATCAACTGCTCTGATGGCATCATTGGAAGGCAGGGTAGGGGAACCCAGACCCAAGTATACCCGTTCCAACATACGGGGCTTGTGGAATAGACCCAGTGTATTAAATAATGTTGAGACCTGGGCGAATGTACCGCTTATCATCAATAAAGGTGCTGACTGGTTTACCCAAATTGGGACTGAATCAAGCAAGGGGACAAAGATTTTCTCCTTGGTCGGCAAGATAACCAATACCGGTCTTGTGGAAGTGCCCATGGGCATGTCTCTGAGAGATATTATCTACAAGATAGGCGGTGGAATTCCTAACGGCAAAAAGTTTAAAGCCGTACAGACCGGAGGACCGTCCGGCGGATGTATCCCTGAGGACCAGTTAGACTTGCAAGTTGGTTTTGATGAACTCACCAAGGCGGGTTCAATGATGGGGTCAGGTGGGATGATAGTTTTGGATGAAGATACCTGTATGGTTGATGTAGCCAGGTACTTCATTAATTTTCTAACAGAAGAATCCTGCGGTAAATGTGTTCCCTGCCGTGAAGGGCTGCGGCAGATGCACAAGATTTTGACAAATATTACTCAAGGAAAGGGAAAAGAGGGCGATATTGAGCTTCTGGAAGAACTGTCCGAGACGGCAGTTGAAGCCTCTCTGTGCGCTTTAGGCAAGAGTGCCCCGAACCCGTTTTTAAGCACGTTACGCTACTTCAGAGATGAGTATGAGGCACACATCAAGGAGAAGAGGTGCCCGGCGTTGTCCTGCAAGGAGCTGATATCGTACTATATCGACCCGGATAAGTGCACAGCTTGTATGATTTGCGCAAGAAAGTGCCCTGCCGATGCCATTGACGGTGGTAAGAAAAAGATCCATATCATTGAGCAGGAGAAATGCACAAATTGCGGAACCTGCTTTGAAGTTTGCCCATCTAAATTTAGTGCGGTGACAAAGATTTCAGGTGAGCCTGTACCTCCTCTTGTTCCTGAAGAAGAAAGAATGATAACTAAAAAGAGCCCAAAAAAGAGTAAGTAAAAATGAGTGAAATCCAATTTGAAATTGATGGAAAGGAAGTGAAGGCAACAGAAGGGATGACTATCTTGGAAGCAGCCCAAAATGTGGGGATATTCATACCCACACTTTGTCACCACGAGAAACTGGAACCTTTTGGGGGCTGTCGGGTTTGCATCGTAGAAGTAGAAGTTAATGGTTGGACAAAGCTCGTTGTTTCCTGCGTTTACCCGGTAGAAGAAAATATAATTGTCAGAACCAGGTCTGAAAAAGTAGATAGAATTCGCAAAACCATAATAGAACTGTTGATGGCGCATGCCCCGGATTCCCCTCAATTACAGGATTTGGCTCAAGAATATGGCGCAGACAAAGATCGTTTTGAAAAAGATGCTTCATTTTGTATCCATTGCGGCCTGTGTGTCAGATACTGTGCCGAGGTTGTAAAGAAAAACGCTATTGGGTTTGTTGACCGAGGGATAAACAAAGAGATTAGTTTTATTCCGGAAATAGCCGCAAAGGAGTGCAATGACTGCAAGGAATGTTTTCCGCTTTGCCCGACATCGTATCTCCAGGCAGCTTTCGTTTTAACCGAGGCCCTTGCGTTTCCCCCACCTTCTTCCGAACCTGTGTCAGAGGAATAGGGACAATTGATTGCAGGAAAGATAACTGAAAATTTTCAAGCACTTCGGTGTAAAAGGAGGGTCTGCCGGACCAGTTCTCTCGAATTGATCGGAGAGGAACCCCTTCTAATTCGTATCGATGAGAAACCTTATTCAGTGGTGATGAGAACCCCCGGGGAAGAATTGTTTCACGCGGCAGGATTCTGTCTTGGGGAGGGGATTGCGGACTCTCCGGATGATTTCATGACTATCGGATATTGTAAAGATCTGGATCCGAATGTTATTGATATTCGGCTCAAACCCGAAAGGCGTGAAAAAATTCATGATCTTCTTGAGAGGAGGGGCTTTGTCAGCCAAACCAGTTGTGGCATTTGCGGTAAGGAGATGATCAAAGACCTTTATCAGATATTAACTCCGGCAGAAAACGGCTTTGAGGTTGAAATTAAGCGTATTTTTGATTGCATCAACAAACTTTCCGAAAACCAGAGCCACTACCAAACAACCAGAGGCTCACACGCTGCAATAATATTTGACGATCAACTGGAAATGATCTCTTTTGCTGAGGATGTAGGTCGGCATAATGCGCTTGATAAGGCAATCGGGAAAGCCTTTATGAACAGGAAGCTGTTTAAAGCCAGAATCCTGGTTCTATCTTCAAGGATAAGTTATGAGTTAGTTCAAAAAGCTGCCAGAGCGCATCTGCCGATGATGATCAGTAACTCAAGACCGACCGCTCTTGCTGCTGAAATGGGGCAGTCCCTTAACATGACGCTCGCCTGTGCTGGCGGGGAATCTGAATTAATTATACTTTGCGGTGAAAATCGCATCGCAAGAGAATAAAGCGCGGCAAAAATTTTCTTAAAGTGACCAAACCAAAGAAAAACAATAAAAAGGGGGATAATTTGAAAATTCTCACAACAGTAAAAAAAGTAGTTGATGTGGAATTGACCATCCACGTGGAGGACGGCGCCATTGTTGAAGACGGACTACAATATGTTTCAAACGCCTGGGATGAAAATGGGGTGGAAGTCTCTGTGCAACTTAAGGAAAATAACGACGCGGAAACGACCTTGGTGAGCATCGGTGGCGGCGACAACACCGATATCATACGGAGATGCTATGCCATGGGAATAGAAAACGGGATTCATATCGATGATCCTGTATTGGATAAAGCCGATTCATCGATATTTGCCAAAATATTGCAAAAGGTTTACGAAAAGGGAGACTATGATCTCGTTATCACCGGTAAACAAGCCCAGGATACGGATAGCGGCCAGACCGGGATTATTTTGGCGGAGTATTTAGGATTGCCTTGTGTCAGTAATGTGATCGCCATCGAAGTGATGGACGATAAACACATTAAAGTTTCCCGATCGGGGGATGTCGGAACAGAAATCGTTGAATTGGAGTTACCCGCTGTGGTGACGGTCGATGTTAGTATTAATGAACCGCGACTGCCCCAAATGCGCGGAATCATGATGGCAAAGAAAAAGAAAATAGATGTAATGGATCTGGCGGCACTCGGTACATCGTCTGATGAAGTCGGAGGCGCTGCCCCAAAATCGGAAATTACTGAATATATGAAATCGGAATCGCGCAAGGGCGGGCAAAAATTTGAAGGCGATGCTGCCGAAATTACCGCCCAGGTCGTCGATCTTTTAGCCAATGAAGCCAAGGTGTTATAACGAAATCAAAATATC
>MAXL01000479.1 GCA_001751005.1 Desulfobacterales bacterium S5133MH16 | reverse complement strand
GACCGCATCTTCAGGGTGCAGACCACTCATCTTGCTGCATGCGGCAAAAGCAATGCGTTAGGCGATTTATCCGTACCCCAGTTCCATGCGATCATGATGGTTCGAACACTGGGACAGGTTACCATGACCGAACTATCAGACAGTCTAGGTGTATCACCCCCCTCGGCATCGGCCATGGTGGACCGTCTTGTGGAAAGGGGAATCTTGACCCGAGAACACAGCGATAAAGACCGCCGGAAGGTAATGGTACGAGTTTCCTCCGAGGCCATGGAGGATATCAAAGGCGTTGAGGAAACCATTCTACGCTTATTTGTCGAACTGGTTGAAAAAATCGGGCCGGAAACCGCCCGGAAATGGTGTGAGGTCTTAGAGCGTGTCAAATTGGTTCTACAAAATGATTATAGGTGAAATCAGATGGAAGTACAAAAAATAGAAAAATCCAAAAAACCGGCAATGGTTGTGCTTATTAGTATTGTGATTTCCATCATTGTTCTATTTATCGGAGTAATGGGAATGGCAATGCTGGCAAGGCTGAAAGCCCCCCCGGCCGAGGCAAAAAACGGCGAACGTCCCTTGCGTGTTGAAGCTTTACAGGTTGAGCAAAAGGATATTCAGGTATTTATAACCGGCCATGGTGAAGTAAAAGCGTTGAATGTGGTATCCATTGCCCCCGAAGTTCCGGGAAAAATCGTTAAGATACACCCCAGACTGGAAGTTGGCGAGATTATTCCCAAAGGAGAAGTCCTTTTTAAAATTGATCCAAAGGATTATATTACGATTCGTAAAATAAGCAGCCAACGTTTAAAAATCCTTAAACGAAGTCAGGAACTGGCCAAAAAAGAGTATGAGCGGGTCCGGGTCTTGTTTGAAAAGAATAAGGTTGTAACTCAAGCAGGTGTTGAAAAAGCAGAGGCAGCAGTGCTTTCTGCAGATGATCTAACAAAACAGATTTCACAGGTCCTCGAAACGGCAGAAAACAATCTTGAAAGATGTGAAGTTCGGGCTCCTTTTAACGCACGAATCAAATCGGTTTCGCTGGAAAAAGGTCAATATGTCACTCCGGGGCAAAATATCGTAACTCTGGCAGATGATTCGGTTCTGGAAATCCATGTGCCTTTGGACAGCCGTGATGCCCGCAAGTGGCTGCGTTTTAACAAAGATGAAACAAAGGAAAAAATCGCATGGTTTTCCGCCCTGGAACAGGCGCCATGCAAGATTAGCTGGACAGAGAATAACAATGGGCAAACCTGGGACGGTCGTCTGCACCGGGTAGTGAAGTTCAACCAGCAGACCCGTACCCTTATGATTGCTGTGCGTTTTGATGCCGAAACCGCATTGAAAAAAAAGCTCCGGTCTTTGCCGCTGGTGGAAGGCATGTTCTGTTCGGTGAAGATTCCGGGCAGAACCCTGCATAACGTTTTCCGGCTGCCCCGGCAAGCTGTGAGCTTTGAGAATACTGTATATATTGCCGTTGACAATCGCCTTAAAACTATACCGGTAAAAGTAGCACGGGTGGAAGGTGAGAATGCTTATGTAACCGACGGCCTGAATGCCGGGGACATGGTTGTAACCACACGGCTCATCGATCCCTTAGAAAATGCGTTGTTGGAAATAACAAACAAAACCTAAGAGGCAAGTCAATCATGAAACGCGTAATGGCAGCATTTGCCCGAAACACGGTATTTGCAAATATCGTCCTTGTCATGATCTTTCTGGCAGGTGGGATCGCTACCATGTCCATGATCCGGGAGAACTTCCCTGAATTTTCGCTGGACATGATTACGATTTCGGTTCCTTATCCAGGGGCCGATCCCGAAGAAGTTGAAGAGGGAATCAGCCGGAAGATCGAAGAGGCCATAGAAGGCCTGGAAGGAATCAAGCAGTACACCACTCAGTCTAGTGAAAATGTCGGTACTGCTATTATCGAGGTAAAAGAAGATTATGATGTGAGCGATGTCCTGGAAAAGGTCAAAAGCAAGGTGAATGCCATCTCCTCTTTTCCGGTTGATGCGGAAAGGCCGATCATCACTGAATTAATGCTCAAAGATCCTGTAATGCTGCTTTATTTTTCCGGAGATATGTCTGAACGGAGGATCAAGGAGTGGTCGGAGAGAATAAAAGACGAAATCCAGCAGCTTTCAGAGGTTTCTCAGGTGGAAATTTTTGGTGCCAGGGAATACGAAATCGGTATTGAGGTATCCGAAGAACGGCTGCGTGAATATGGCTTAACCTTCAATATGGTTGTGGATGCAATTCGACGCAGCAGCCTGAATCTTGCAGGCGGAACCGTCCGGACCCGAGGCGAAGAGATCCGGGTGCGAACCATGGGTCGTAAATATACGGGTGAGGCGCTTTCTTCCATTGTTGTTCTGGCTCGACCGGAAGGTGAGATCATCACACTGGACCGTCTGGCCTTCATTAACGACGGATTCACGGAAGATCCCATTAATGCTCTGATAAACGGTGAGCCGTCTGTTCTTCTCATCGTCTATAAAACCCAGGAAGAAGACGCCCTGGTCATATCGGAGGCTGTTCAAAAATATTTGTTACAAAAAGAAATGCTGCTGCCTGATGGCGCCAATATTAAGATATTCTACGATAATACGGACATGCTCCGGTCACGGATCGATCTGCTGGTGAGAAATGGAATTATCGGGCTGATTATCGTCTTTATTCTGCTGTGGTGTTTTTTAAATGCCCGGCTCTCTTTTTGGAGCGGCATGGGGATCCCGATTTCTATTGCAGGCGCCCTGGCCATTTTATGGGCCGTGGGCGGCACTATCAACATGATATCGCTTTTCGGATTGATCATGGTTCTGGGTATTGTGGTGGATGATGCCATTGTGGTGGGCGAAGCGATTTATTTTCACCGCAAGCAGGGTAAGCCACCGTTAAAGGCGGCGGTTGACGGTGTCAGCGAGGTGGGTATGCCGGTGCTCGCCGCTGTAATCACTACTATAGTTGCATTTATTCCACTTCTATATGTAGGTGGAATTATGGGCAAGTTCATTGCCATCATGCCTGTGGTGGTTATTGCCTGCCTGGTGGTTTCCCTATTGGAATGTTTTCTGCTATTACCGGCTCATCTGAGCCATCTTCCTGATCCAAATGTAAGAGATAATAATCTGAACCCTTTGACCCGCAGGCTGGAAGTAGTGCATCACCTGACCAGCTTCGGTATGGAATGGTTTGTGGCCCGCATTTATACACCGCTTTTGAGCAAGGCTCTTTACTGGCGTTATATTTCATTTTGCATTGCCATCAGTATCCTCCTCTTGACCATCGGACTGATCAAAGGGGGCATACTGAAATTTGAAGTTTTTCCGGAGATTGACGGGTTTGTCATGACCTCAACCGTGGAGTTTCCCAGCGGCACCCCGCCGGATGTTACTGAACAGGCGATTGAACAGATCGATGCAGCCCTTCTGAGACTGGCCAAGCACGCTCAAACCCGTTCTGGAGATCCACTGATCCAAGATCGTTTATCCCTGGTTGGCCAGACCCTGGAAGGTATCCCCAGGTCAGGACCCCACCTGGGTTCGGTTCAGGCCATACTCCTGGACTCTGAACGGCGTGGGATTCATTCAAAAGATTTGATGGTCCAGTGGGAAAAGGAGGTCGGGCCAATCCCTGGTGTAAAGTCTTTGACCATTACGGGCCTGCAGGCCGGGCCTCCGGGTGCTCCCATTGAAATATGGCTCCAGGGTCATAATATGGATGACATCCTTGCTGCGGCTGATGATCTTATGGACAGGCTCCGCAAGTTTGAAGGGGTGTATCAGATCCGCTCCGATTTTTCGCAGGGGAAAAATGAAATGAGGCTTGAATTAAAACCTGAGGCACGGACCTTGGGACTGACAGTGGATGACCTGGCCAGGCAGATCTATGCCGGTTATTACGGGGATGAGGCGGTTCGTCTGCAGCGGGGACGGGACGATATTCGGATCAAGGTTCGTTATACCGCAGATGAACGCAGCCGGATTTCAGCTCTTGAGCGGGTTCGTATCCGGACCCGAAACGGGCATGAAGTTCCGTTGATGTCAGTGGCAGACATCTCTTTTGCGCCGGGATACTCGACGATTACCCGCACCGACGGAATGCGGCGGGTGGCTATTAGCGCAGGCGTTGATACCACCAAGGCCAATGCAAATGAAATTTTTTCCGAGCTTTCATCAAACTTTTTTCCGCAGCTTAAGCGGCGATATCCTGAGCTCCATTTGGCTCTTCAAGGAGAACAGAAAAAAATGCGGGAGTCATTCGACAGTTTGTATGTGGGTTATCCTCTGGCCATACTCGGAATTTTCATTATTATCGCAACCATGTTCCGATCTTATGTCCAGCCCTTCATCATTATTTTTACGGTGCCTTTCGGGATCATCGGAGCGGTTATGGGTCATATGCTTTTAGGGTATGATCTGTCGATCATGAGCATATTCGGGATGGTGGCACTTACAGGTGTGGTGGTCAATGATGCCATTGTCCTTATCGAGCGTATCAACGAGAATATTGCCGAGGGTATGCCGTTTTTTGATGCCATTCTTAACGGCGGTGCGCGGCGGTTCAGGGCTATATTTCTTACTTCTCTCAGTACGGTGGGTGGACTGGCTCCGCTGATCATGGAAACGGACCTTCAGGCTAAATTTCTTATTCCCATGGCCCTTTCCATTGCCGCAGGTATTGCCTTTGCGACCGTTTTAACCCTGGTACTGGTCCCCAGCCTGCTGGCGTTGCTTAGCGATTGCCGGCTGGTGGTCCATCGGCTGAAATACGGCTTTTGGCCAAAACGGGTGGATGTGGAACCGGCACGGAATCGGCATGTGGATTCCCTTGCGGATGAACCTGTACTGGAAACAAAACCTGTAACAACTTAAGACCTGAGATGCTCGTTTCCGGATTCCTTTGGCGTCGTTAATGCCCCATTAAGCGACGATCTCCGTAGTGCATTGATATCATTCTTTCAGATGTGCTGGGAAAAGCCAAGCTTGAGAATTAAGGAGCAGAAAAAATTGCGAATAGCGAATGTAATCTCAAATGTTCAGGAAAGAACTTAATGGTTATGATATCACAACTTCGGAAGCCGGTTTCGGATTCAAAATATATAGCAGAAATCTGTAAGCGACTCTTATAAAAAAAGCAGGGCCATTGCTGATCCCTACCTTTAAATATTGGAAGTCCACTTATTTTATCAGTAATCGTCCACTTTGAAAAACCTGAGCTTACTGGAGTTCAAAAGATCTTGTTGCAGATATCCTTTCACGTTATCATTTATATCGTACACAACCGTCTTTAGACTGTCCAGATGGCTTTTCTTTGCATATCCAAAAACTTTCCCGTTTTTGTCATAGATAAACGTCTTACGATTATCAATTCTGGATTTCTCAAGATAACCGTTAGTCTCTATCTTCTCGGAAACTAATGGAGGGCGGGCACTCATGGCGTGCGTGGTTATTGGGATACCGATAAGGAAAATTACTATTATTACCCCGAAGATATGAATATTATTTTTCATTTGTTTAAACAACTTTCAACTTTAAGGATAATTTCAAACCTAAATAATGGATTATAAAATAGATGTCTCTGGTGTCAAATGTTTGACAAAAAAATGAGATACTTCTTTGAAACTTGGGGCATTTAATAAACTATGGCGTTATTGTCAAGGGTTTTGTATGGAAATAATAGGTGGCTACACAAAACCTGAAGCCAATTCTTATTTTATGCATATATCCTCAAAATAAAATAGGCAAACCCCGTAAAAAGGATCTGCCCTTTTTGAAAAACGATATCACAAGTATTTCGATGCTCTGATATTTACATTTTCATAGCAGATATCAACGGAAAGCTAAGCCGCCTGAAAAAGTGGTGAGCTTTTTCAGGTCGGTCTTGAGCGGCTTGTGTACGCCCGGCATGGGCGTGAACTTATGGGGTGTAAGTCCCCTATACGTGAATCCTGTTAATAAGTCTTTAGATTTATTAACATAAGTATTAGCCGAAGGCAAGGGCGTCGCTGCGAGGCGGGGTCTGAAGGAAGCCTGAGCGCAAAGTTATGAGCCGACGAACAGAAACAGCATATAAGGCCCAGTCTCCGGGTAAGTTAGCACAACATAACGAAGCCCTGGATTCAGGGGATAGGGTAAATGCTGCGGTTGCATAGCGAAAGTTCACGTTCTTATCCGGGGAGATCTGACTGACATGCGGTCTTTTGACAGCGCTTTGCATGGAAACATGCAAAGTGATCAGACAGAAGTCAGCAGCGGCCATAGTAGCCCAAGGTCCGGGGTAATGCCCGGGATATGGTGAAGGGCCAAACACTTAAACAGGGAAGGAGCCTCAATGAGCTCGCATAACACAAAGAATTCGAACGAAGGAGTGAATATGCGGCGCGTTATTGAAACGCCCAACCCAAATGATTGCCTG
>MAXL01000478.1 GCA_001751005.1 Desulfobacterales bacterium S5133MH16 | reverse complement strand
TTAACAAGTATCTGCCCTCGTTTTCTCCTACATCTGTAATGCCATTTTTTTAGAACAGTATAATCGAAATTACATATATTTAGATAAGACGTAACAATCGAGCATGCAAAGAAATTTGATACCTTGATAATCCTAACAACCTGAATCAACTCTAACTTTTATACATATATCATAAAAATGAAAAAGGTAAACCCTCTAAAACGGATTTGCCATTATTGAAAAAACGATATCACCGCAATCTTTAATATCTGATGGATTCCGATGAAAAATTTAGGATCAGTTATGTGGCTATATATTGTGTTGTACGGCGATTATCCTGATGGTTTAGAAACCGAAATGGTTGTTAAGATAACGTTTTGATATCAAACATATTTAGATTGTTGCACTCGATAGTAGAGATCGGCAATTGTGATTTAGCAGATAAAATTCAACTAGCGGAACCTAAATATTGTTTTACTAACATATCCCATTTTTCATTTTTAATTGCTCTGTTCAAAGCCATGTTGAGCGGTTCGCGCAACCTGCTGCCTTGCGGAATAGCCATACTTATGAAGTAATGATCAAATGTTCCGGCAAGAACATGTAAATGAGCAGGATATTCGGTCTTAACCAGATGCTTTAATATGATTTCGTCAGCAATGAATGCATCGAGTTTATTTTCTGAAAGCGCCTGCAGACCATCTTGAATGTTCCTGAAGGGCATTACGGTAATCCCGTTCTCAGTTAGATACTTTAAGGGCTCACTAAGAGCAAGAGAACCCACGCGAACATTGGGCAGGTCGTGAAAACCACGGACGTTTCCTCTTAAATTACCAATTGTTAAAGATGTAGTGATGGCAGCCGTGAAGCTGGAGATCAATATAATCGAAGCAAACATCCAGAAAATTGCGACAACTTTTCCACCGAACGTCTTTGGTGTTTTATCTCCATACCCTACCGTCGTCATGGTTACCGCAGCCCACCAAATGCCATGACCAAGACCCTTTACGATCCTATCGCCAAACATTTCATTATTCCGTCGACTTTCAAAGAACCATACGAGTGTGCCTGCGACCATCCACAACAGAACGAGGAGACAAATCAGTTTAAAAAAGTGCATTGAAAAAAAACGCTCGACAACGCGAGACCACCCATGCATATTGCCTTCTATCTTCACCGCAATAGCAGCCCCCGATCTGTAGTACGAGTTACTAAAGTCCAAAATCCGTTCATATTTTTCCGTCACCCCTATAACCGGTATCAGATCAAGTTCTTCGTTTACGACCGCATCCTTCAGATAGTCGGTACTGTTGTATTCTCGTAGCTCGTAATCAATGCCCATATCTAAGGTAACCGCTTGTAAGAGCTCAATGCTGAGTCCTTCCCATTCACCAGATGGACCCTTCATGACAAACGGTGGAAGAATCATTGTGCCGACTATCAGCTTTTCGGAGACACCACTTTTATCCTGCGCAAATGTTGGAACAGCCGACAATATAAAAAAACAAATTGTTGCTATGAAGGCAATCGTTCCTATGCTGGAATTAGAATCAGTCTTTCTACGTTCCATAACCTGTAATTAAATAATTTGTTTGGCTTGAAAAACACCTTAAAAATTGAATTTGGAAAAAAGAGAATACTATTAACTTGATTGCATAGCAATGTTTGAATTGATGTTTGCTTGCACGATACTCAAATCCCGTTATATCTAACAATAATGATGATTATTTTTATACGTATCTAATCCGTAGTACCTTTCTGTGTATCTTTAAGTATTTTTTCAAATTCCGGCGTCGAAACAATATGGTTGTAAATCGTCTCTAAAGGTTTTAAAGAGACCTTCGAAAGACCTTGATAGGGACTGCTCAAGGCCATGATGCAATAAACAACAATTCCAATAAGCGTAGAATAGGATGCGACAAAGATCGGAATCGGGGCACGAAAAGGGTGCACGCAAAGTAAAAACATGTTTACCAAAAAAATAATAAAAACCACAATAATAAACCAGCTCGTGGAAGCAATGGCAGCAAATATTCTCTTCAGCCGATAATTGGACATTTCATCAATGTTCTTTATTAAAAACTTATGTAACTCTTTTTGTAAGGGTGACTTAGGTTCCAAGGAGAAAATGCCATAAGTTATTTCACGAAATAATTTCTGTGCCTTTTGGCTGTAACGCCCTTGCGCCAGCAGAGACCATTCTTCATGGATTACAATATTTGTGTATTCAACCAATTTAATGATTAATTGGTTTGACTCGTGAGTTCCAAATTTATCAAGGTCGGAAATAACACCACCAAGGTTTATGGCAGCCAATTCTACAGACTTTTCAACTTTAACGTATTCCGATCTTATATCGACAAAATTCAAAGACAGCATAAACACCAAAAGGACGCCTACCGAACGATATAAAAGCACACCTACCTCTTTAATATTATTATCAATGTGCTTAGCAAATAACCACCTTCCCAATAAATAGGGGGTGAAACTAATAAAGATCATAAAACATACAACCACACCTAAGCCTATCGCTGGATTCAAGCTAATAATAGTATGAGTCATTTAAAATTTCCTTTTCGTAAAACTTTTATCCTATATGTTTACAAAATTGATTGGAAGAATGGAAAATCCCATATATTGTAATTCGCCTAAAATCAAAAAGTTGTAGATACATTGAGATTACCTCACGAATTTCGGACTTGTCAAACCCTTTGATCACTTGCCAATCTCACCTCCATAACCCAAAATGCCAAATCGTGACACATACCATATCTTGTGGTTGTGCCATCAGCGCAAATATTTAAGATATCATACCAGCTTAGAAACCTATCACTCATATGAAATTGTGGCATATTTGTATCGCATATGCCACAATTTCGCGGTGTTCACTGATGCAACCCATAAAGGGAACTTAGGGGCTTCGCCCCAATTGGCCTCCAGCCCGTAGGGCCTACGCCCCGGAGGGAATAATGAAATGATGGAGTAATGGCCCCGGTGAAATAGAAAAAAAGTTTCACTGGGTAAAAATGATGAGTTTGAAGGAGTTTTTTACAATTAAAATGGTTTATTTTCGCCCTTATTCCCAATATTCCAGCATTCCATTCTTCCATTCTGATGGTATAAACAGGTTAACGCTAATAAACTTTTAATTTCAAGAGGTTGTAGAAATTCCGAGACGTTGAATTACGAGGTCTGTATTGAATGAATATACTTTAAAATAGGGTAAGATTGAAAATCGTCTCATATTTAGGTTTGATACACACTTGTATCATGAAAAAGACATGAAAATTATTTTTTTAGAGAAACAAGCTCTTTGCTGAGAATTCTGATATGCCCCATCTCTTCTTTAATAATTGTATCCAGCCTGTTCTTTCCCAGTTGATCCGGGACAAAATCCTTTAAGCCCAGATAAAAGACTATTGAGTCTTTCTCGGCAACAATGGTCGCCTTGAGGATCTCTTTCATCGAAGAGATGTCAATCTTTTTTTCAAAGAATACACGGGTATCTACAAGTGCACGAAGATAAAGGGGGGATTCATTTTCCGGGTCGAAAACAGTTGTCGTTTTCTCGGCCTCGGTCAAATCGGCTCTTAAAGAAGCAAATGTCTTTTGTCCATATTACAGAGGCTGTCTGGATCATGCAAGTAAACACTACTGGGCATACTGGAGTTGTTTGGATTGCCGGCATAAACGGGAACAAAAATCAGCTGCAGACCTTCTTTTTTATAACATCTTGTTTTTCGATCAATTAATTGCAATAGGAAACCCGGGCTTTTCTCTGGCACACATATTGCGTTTTAATTGAAATACTAAAACTTAATCGGCCTATTCATTTTTTATTAAGCAGGTAACTGATGGAAAAGAAGTCCACAATAATAAATCTTGACGGTTTCGTAAAAAGTCCAACTTCTGCGTTGTACTGCATTTCGTAATCATTCAACGTACGAAAAGTACGCCTCATGATTACAAAATTTGCACGCCTTGAATTTGAACTTTTTACGAAACCGTCTAAATCGG
>MAXL01000477.1 GCA_001751005.1 Desulfobacterales bacterium S5133MH16 | reverse complement strand
TTTTTATCTTGCTTTTTAATGAACCAATATCATCCATGGCCACCCATTGAAAAGGGGTAAAGGGCTTGGGAACGAAACTACTTAGACTAACGGTTATCTCTCCGATACGTTTTCTGGCTCTGCTCGATTTGAGAAATTTGTGCTTTATCTGTTTGCAAAGTGTGACAATGGCTTCAACATCATCCATGGTTTCCAACGGGAGCCCCACCATAAAATAGAGCTTCAAGTTGGGTATGCCTTCAGCCACAAGCGTTTCAGCAGCGTTGAGGATATCTTGTTCGGTTATGCCCTTGTTAATGATGTTGCGCAACCGTTGGGAACCCGCATCAGGTGCGATCGTAGCTGTTTTGACCTTACTTTGCCTGAGCACGGACAGGAGCTCGGGAGAAAGGGCGTCCGCTCTGAAGGAGCTGAACGATATTCTGATATCCTTTTCAAACTTCTGGCTGCAAAGCTTATTGATTTCGGGATGATCCGAAACTGAAGCGCCCACAAGACCGATCTGGTCGGTCATGGAAACGCCGTGTTGCATACATTTTTCGAGAAGCGAAAGGGGTCTGAACCTTGGCGGTCTGTAAACAAATCCCGTGCTGCAAAATCTGCACCCATGGGGACAGCCTCTACTGACCTCAATCAGGAATGTACGGTCGAACGTGGTATCCGAGGTTAATACGGCACTGCAAGTCGGAGCTCGGGAAAGATCTTTTAAAAACCGGCGCTCAATTTTAACGGGTACGTCTAATACCGGTTCAACTGCGCGAAATGTTCCGTCTGAATGGTATGTGGCATTGTAAAACTCCGGAACATAGGTGCCGGGGACGTTTTGGGCAAGGGTTTTTAAACACGACGTTCTATCTTGATTCAGCAAGTCAGGTAAATCTGTATCAAAAAACCGGGGAAGAATAGCTTCGGCTTCCCCGATCAGAAAACAATCGACAAAGGGCGCCACAGGTTCGGGGTTTAAAAAAAAGGTGACTCCCCCTGCGATGATGAGAGGGTGGGGACTCTCTCTATTACTGGATCGCAGGGGAAGTCCTGCCTTTTCAAGAATGGTCAGAAGGTTGGGAAAGTCATTTTCAAATGAGACAGAAAAAGCGATGACGTCGAAAGCAGAAATAGGACTTCCGGACTCTATCGTAATGATACGACCTGATCCCTGCCTTTTATCCGTCGGGAGGAAACCTCTTTCGCATACAACGTGATCAATTTTATTGAGTAAATCATATACCGTCTGGAAACCGAGGTTGGACATTCCAACATGATACGTGTTGGGGTAGACCAGGGCGACTTTGATCCGCCCTTTCCATGGTTTGCGAATGGTTCCAATTTCCGATTCAGCAAATCTTTTATGGAATTTGTCGGTTTTCCATGCCATTGATTTTTTCACATAAAAACACAAAAAATCAAAGTTTAGGTACTAGTCCGCTTTTTTTCTTAAAAATGTCGGCACATCCAGGTCATCAAGGTCGTTGTTATCAACTACAATCCCTTTGTATCCTCTGTATGTAGCACCGCTCAATTCACCCACCGCTTGTTTCCGGCGGATAAATGTGGGTTCGTCATAATCTACGGCATCGTTTAAGTCGTCAAAGGTGATATCTCTGATTTTGCCTCTGAGCTCGGTTTCCAATTCGGATTTGGAACCTGAATCGATTCCGGTTGCAATAACGGTTACCCGCATCTCATCGCCCAGAGTGTCGTCTATCACGGTTCCCCAGATAATATCGGCATTTTCTCCGACTTCATTATATATCCGCTCTGAAGCTTCGGACATCTCTTCCATTGTCAAATCGCTGTTACTGGCTATGTTGATCAAAACTCCCTTGGCGCCGCAAATGGAAATATCTTCCAGCAGGGGATGGGATATGGCACGTTCGGCGGCTTCCAGGGCACGGTTTTCACCATTGGATGTACCAATGCCCATGATGGCCATACCGGCTTTAGACATGATTGTCCTTACATCGGCGAAGTCCAGATTGATCAACCCCGGCATCATAATAAGATCAGTAATGCCCTTGACCGAATGGAGCAGAATCTCATCAGCCTTTTTGAACATGTCGGTCATTTTGGCGTTTTTTGACGCAAGTCCCCTCAGCCGGTCATTGGGTATGGTGATAACCGTGTCAGCAACTTTTTTAAGGGAATTAATCCCCTCTTCAGCCTGATTTTCCCGTTTTCGGCCTTCAAATGAAAAAGGCTTTGTCACCACCGCAACGGTAAGGGCCTCAATTTCTTTGCAAAGTTCAGCGATAACCGGTGCAGCTCCGGTCCCGGTCCCGCCGCCGAATCCTGCAGTGATGAACACCATGTGGCTTCCCTCAAGCGTATTTTTGATGGCCTCGGAATTTTCAATCGCGGCATCCCTTCCGATTTGAGGATCAGCGCCGGCGCCCAGTCCCTGTGTCAGCTTTTCTCCAATCTGCATCCTGATGGATGCCTTGGAGATGTCAAGAGCCTGTGAATCTGTGTTGGCGGCGATAAATTTTACCCCATGGAGCTTGGAATCGATCATATTGTTAATAGCATTCCCACCAGCTCCTCCAACACCAATTACCACGATTTTTGCAGAATTTTCATTTTCTACCAAAGTAAACATTTTTCCCCACCTCCTGTAAAATAAGTTTAAATTACATCTTTAAACCACCGTTTCATCCGAGCCATGACCCGGTGAAAAATGTTTGTGTCACGAATTCTGAATTTCTTTTCGGGCTGATTTTTTGCTCCGTACAGGACAAGTCCCACACCGGTGGCATACATAGGATTGTTGACCACATCGATAAGGCCGCTGATTCCCCTGGGTGTGCCGAGTCTGCTTGGGACATCGAAAATCGATTCGGCAATATCCGTTATACCGTGCAAAAGGGATGATCCGCCGGTCAGAACCAGGCCGGATGTGATGACATTGTCCATACCGGCCCGGAGGATTTCCCTTTTTATTAATGTGAAGATCTCTTCGATACGGGGTTCTAATATTTCTCCCAGAATCTGTCTGGGAAGTTTTCTTGGCTTGCGCCCCCCCATACCCGGGACTTCAATGGTTTCTTCATTGCTGATATCCCGGGCAATACAGGTGCCGTATTTTATTTTGATCTTTTCAGCTTCAGCCTGGGATGCGCGCAAACCGATGCTGATATCATTTGTCAGGTTGTTACCCCCGAGCGACAGAACAAACGTGTGTTTGATGTTTTTTCCTAAAAAGATTGCCAGGTCGCTGGTTCCGCCGCCAAGATCCAGAAGTGCCGTGCCCAGATCTTTCTCTTCATCGGTCAGCACGGCTTCCCCCGAAGCAAGGGGTTCCAGGACGATATCGCAGACATCAAGACCGGATCGGTTTGCGCACTTTACAATGTTATGAGCAGATGTGACGGCGCCGGTCACAATATGAATTTTAGCTTCCAGCCTTACACCGGACATGCCCACAGGATTCTGAATACCGCCCTGATCGTCGATGATAAATTCCTGGGGAATGACGTGGATGACTTCACGGTCCATGGGGATTGCCACGGCGCGTGCTGCATCAATGACCCGTTCCACATCATTTTTTGTTACTTCAGGACCCTTTATTGCTACGATTCCACGACTGTTAAAACCGGTTATGTGACCTCCGGCGATCCCGGCATATACGGATGAAATTTCACATCCGGCCATAAGTTCCGCCTCTTCGATAGCTTTTTGAATCGATTCTACCGTAGATTCGATATTTACCACTACGCCTTTCCGAAGCCCTATTGAGGGGTGGGTGCCGATGCCGATAATATTTATTTTGTTTCCTTCCACTTCACCAACCACAGCGCAGATTTTCGTCGTGCCAACATCAAGGCCCACAATAATATTTTCCTGTCGTTGCATGTTAAACCTCCTTATGACCTCCGGCAGGCGATTTCATTATCGTTGGATGTACAACAATGCGATTTAAATTATTGAGATCGATTGATTCCAGATGTGAAAAACCCCTTCTTTTTTTGAGATGCACAAGAATATTTTTAAGCCTGTCATATTTATTCGGGTAGTCATTATATCCGATTTTTATTGCCTTGATACGATCAAAGGCATAAATTGTAAGGCCCATTTCTCGATCCACCTGAATCTTTTTTATTAACTTGCAAGGAAGAACGCTGTTAGATTTTTGACCCAGTTCCAGAACATTCATTACGGCGTTAAAAGGCATGCTGCGGGGTTTGTCGCGTGTATTGATGTCTGAAAATTCAAGTCCGCTGATAATCGGCAGTTGGTCAGGATCTGATACCGCCATTTCCTTGAATATTTCTCCGGAAGTATTTATTAAAAATTTGCGGCCAAGGTCGAGAACGGCAAACGGTTTGTGTTCTTTTATTCCGATATTAATTCCGGACGGAAGGTCTCTGCTAACTTCAGCCTCGGTGATCCATGAATGTGCCAACAGCCGTTTTCTGGCCATTGAAAGATTTACGGAAATAATGTTTATTCCCTTTTTTATTTGTGCCTGCTCCAGGACCTGTTTTTCAGAGAGCCTGCTCGTACCGGTAACGACCAGTTTTTCGGCCTTAAAATAGTCGCATTGTGTTAAAAAGTCGTAACTAAAAATAAAAACAAAGCTAACCAGCAGCAAAGCGGCGACCACGCCCGCTGTTTTAATAGAGAAAACAAGACGTTTTATAATTCTGTTACGCTTTTTGGCAGTGCTGTTCTTGTAATAGTTACTTCGTGTGTGCTTACGACCCAACAACCTTAACCTCTCTTTCAAGATTAATGTTGAACTTTTTTAATACGGTTTCTTCAACAAGTTCCATCAATTTTAGGAAATCAGCGGCGCATGCGTTATGGTAATTTATTATAAAATTGGCGTGTTTTGATGAAATTTTTGCTCCGCCCATGGATTTTCCCTTGAGTCCGGCCGTCTCAATAAGCTCGCCGGCGGTCTTCCCGGATACGGGATTTTTAAAAAAACATCCTGCACTGGGCAAACCTCTCGGCTGTCTTTGCCAGCGTTTTTCTAAAATTTTTTGGGCCTCTTTTTTCAGTTTTTCAGGGTCAGAAGGATTCAGACGGAAACAGCCGTCTAAAATAACCTGTTGCCCGGGATGAACATCTATTTGTTCTTTGTTCCATGAAAGCTTCCGGTAAGCAAAGTTGAGATTCTCTTTTTTAATTTCGCGCACCTGACCGGTGGGAAGCAGAATGTTTATTGATTCGAGAACACCTTCCATGGAGCCATAGGAAGTGCCTGCATTCATCATAATCCCTCCCCCAACCGTACCCGGAATACCCATGGCAAAATTCATCCCTTCAAGTCCCCTCTTCATGGCAAAGGAACAAAGTGTTTTCATGTGTGCACCTGCCATGGCGGTAATAATAATCCCATGGGTGTTCCGGTCTGTTTGAGAAATGGTTTTAAGACACTGTGTCAACACGATCACAACTCCGTTTATGCCGCTGTCTTTGACCAGCAGATTTGTGCCGTTTCCCAATATGAGATAAGGAATTTTTTTGTGCCATGACCATTTCACAAGGGCTTTTAAGGCCTCAATATTTTCCGGAACAACAAAAGCTTGGGCCGGGCCGCCCACACGCAACGATGTATGTTTTGACATGGGCTCGTCAAATTTGACAGTGTTGTGGAAACGGCTTTTAAGCCATTTTATTGAATCGGAATCCAGAGCCATTTTTCAATTTTAGATTTTAAAACTGGAATAAAAAACAGTCCCAACAACCAGTAACCAATAACTAATAACTAATAACCAGTAACCCGCTTACAGTCCTTTCAATACCATTTCCCCGACTTTCCAAACATCTCCTGCGCCCAGGGTTAGAAGAATATCTTCCGGGGTTAGAATTTTTATCAGATGTGAAACCGCTGTTTCGAAATCCTGCATATAAACGATTCCTTTGTGGCCATGACTCCGGATTCCTTCAAACAGAGCATGGCCTTCTACGCCATTTATCTTTTGTTCTCCGGCCGCATAAATGGGAAGAACCACCAGAAGGTCCGACTGATAAAATGAACGGGTGAATTCATCAAAGAGCGCCTGGGCTCTGCTATAGCGGTGGGGTTGAAACACCACCACAACCCGCCTGTGGGGCCAGCTTTCCCTGACCGCTTGCAGCGTGATTTTGATTTCCGTAGGATGATGACCATAGTCGTCTACAACGGTGACCCCTTTTTTTTCTCCTTTGATTTCGAGTCTGCGCTGAACGCCTTCCACGGTTTGCAGAGCCGATTTTATAACATCAAATGAAATATCAAGCTCCATTCCCACTGCAATGCTTGCCAGGGAGTTATAAACATTATGGATGCCCGGAAGATTCAAAAGGATTTCTCCGAGCTTTGTTCCAAGATGATAGACGTGAAACCGGCTTTTCAGCCCCTCGAAAACCACGTCTTTGGCCTGGAAATCGGCCTGAGTACTCATCCCGTAAGTTGTGAAACGTTTTTGGATGCTCGGGATAATATCCTGGATCGGCTCATTATCCAGGCAAAGGACCGCCAGACCGTAAAAAGGTATTTTGTCGATAAAGCTTAAAAAGACTTCTTTGATGGCGTTCAAATCCCGGTAAAAATCGAGATGCTCGCGATCTATGTTGGTTACCACTGCTATGGTCGGAGAAATTTTTAGAAAAGAACCGTCACTTTCATCGGCTTCAGCCACGATATAGTCTCCCTCTCCAAGAAGTGCATTGGAATCTATGCTTTTGAGTTTTCCGCCGATGACCACCGTGGGGTCAAGCCCGCCTTTGCCCAGTACGGAAGCGATGATCGAGGTGGTCGATGTTTTGCCGTGGGCGCCTGCAATGGCCACGCTGTACTTTAAACGCATGAGCTCGGCAAGCATTTCGGCTCTGGGTATTACCGGGATTGACGCCTGACCGGCGGCGACAACCTCCGGGTTTCCGGGGCCGATGGCCGATGACGTGACCACAACATCCGCCCCCCGGATTTGCTCGGCAGAATGTCCTTTAAATATAATTCCTCCAAGGTGTTCCAGGCGCCGGGTAATGTCTGAAGTACTGCTGTCAGATCCCGACACCTTGTACCCGATATTGAGGAGGAGTTCGGCAATTCCGCTCATGCCGATTCCGCCGATTCCGACAAAATGGATATGGTATTTTTTAAGAAACATGTGTTTTAATAGCTCCTGGTTTATTCCATCATTCCATTACTCCATTATCCCAATTGTGAGCGGAGCGAACTAATTTGTAGCAGTCATCAACAATAACTGCCGCCGCATCCGGACGAGACAGGTTCCTTGCCCGGGATGCCATCTGACGAAGCGTATCCGGGCTTGAGGCGTAAAAATTAATTCGCTCGGCAAGGGCGTTGCCGTTGAGATCTTTTTCAAGGATCATTTCGGCAGCACCGGCTTTTTCCAGCGAACGGGCGTTTAAAACCTGGTGATTATCCGCAGCAAAAGGAAACGGTATGAAAATAGCGCCCTTTCCAACAGCTTTGATTTCCGCCACTGTTGTTGCTCCTGCCCGGCATATGACAAGATCGGCTTTTTGATATTGCCGGGCCATATCATTGAAAAACGCCTGAACTCTGCAGGACACACCATACAGCTCGTATGCATTTTTCACTCTTGTTTCATCATTGAGTCCGGTCTGATGTATAAAGAAAAATTTGTCTTTATCTTTGAGCTTATCCATGGCGTCCAAAAGAGCCATGTTTATGCTGTGAGCTCCCTGGCTTCCCCCTAATATCAGGATTGCAAAATGTCGCTGTTGCGTTGAATCGTCAATTTCCCCGACTTTTTGATTCCTTTTGTATTGCAGGATTTCTCTGCGAACAGGGTTTCCGGTATAAAGAACTTTTTTGGGATTAAAACCGGCTGGAATATTATCAAACGAAACATATATCCGGTCGGCAAGACGGGATAAAATTCGGTTTGTAATTCCCGGCAGAATATTCTGCTCATGAAGAACTATTTTAATGCCCAGAAGCCATGCTCCGGCAACCAAAGGACCTGCGGAATATCCCCCCATACCAATGACCAGATCCGGCCTGAACCGTTTCAGGATCATGACAGATTCAAATATCCCCTTGGGTATTTTCAGGATAGACTTGGTCTGGTTCCAAAATCCCCGACCCTTGATTCCTTCTGATGTAATATGTTTATGGGCAAAACCCGCTTTTGATAACGTCGTGGTTTCAAAAGGTTTGCCCGTACCGACAAATAAGAGTCTGGTGTTCGGATTTCCGGTCATAAACTCTTGAGCCATGGCGATGCCTGGAAAAAGATGGCCGCCGGTTCCTCCGCCGGCGACAACGATGCGCAAGGGACCCGAAGACTCCCGAAATGAACGAACGTCTCTTGCTATGTCTCCTTTTTTGTCGTTTTGCACCATAATGGTTATTTGCCGCTTTTCATTTGAACCGACTTCAACCCGTGATGAATTCGGAAAAACTCTAATTCATCACGGTTTAGGTTTTGGAAACTTTAGACTTTTTAAGCACTTTTTTAGCGGTGCCGATATTCATCAGTATTCCTATGGATGCCATATTTAATAACAGGGACGTGCCGCCGTAACTCAAAAAAGGGAGGGTAAGTCCCTTGGTCGGCAAGAGTCCAAGGGCAACCCCCATGTTAACACAAATCTGAAGGCCTATTGCCGTTGTCAGCCCGATTGCTACGAATGATCCGAAAGAATCCTTACAATTTCCGGCGATAAAGATCCCCCTCCAGAAAATCAATATATAAAGACCCAAAATAATCAGGACTCCCCAAAGGCCGAGCTCCTCTCCGATTACCGAAAAGATAAAATCGGTATGGGGTTCAGGAAGATAAAACAGCTTCTGATAACCTTTTCCGATACCTGTGCCCCATATGCCTCCTGTGCCAAAAGCCATGAGGGAGTGTACAATCTGGTAGCCGTCGTTTGCGGAATGCTGCCACGGATCCAGGAAACTCGTAATCCGTTTTAAGCGATAATCGGCACTGACCATAAAAAAATATCCAGCGGGGATTATCAAAACCAATGACGTTAATAGATACGAAAGGCGAACTCCGCCGACAAAAAGCATAACCCATGTAAGAACTCCAAGAATAACCACTGAACCGAAGTCCGGCTGAAAAATGATCAGAACGGTGAACATGCAAAGGATCATAATATGCGGTAAAAAACCCACATAGAAATTCTTAAGCACATCCTTTTTTTTATTCATGGAGTAAGCAAGATAGATTATCAGTGCAAAACGGGCAAATTCAGAGGGCTGAAATGAAAAACTCCCCAGACGGAACCACCGTTTTGCCCCTCCCGCCGAATATCCGAGTCCGGTAATCAGGATTACCGCAAGAAAAATCAGAGCCAGGATAAGGAGCGGATATGTCAAAGAACGAAAAAACCGGTATGGAAAACGGCTACAGATTATTAGAGCCACGATCCCTAATAGAGCAAAAAGCAATTGTTTTTTTAAAAAATAATACTCGGTTCCAAATTTTTTAAAGGCCAGGGCGGAACTTGCGCTATAGACCATTACAATCCCTATCCCCACCAGGAAAAGAACCGGGAATAACAGCCTGACATCATAATAGAAGGACTGTCCGCCAACCTTCCGGCTATTTTGATCATTTTTGGTCATGCTTTTTTTCTTTTGACTTCTTTAAGATTGCCGATCACCCGGCGGAAATCTTCTCCGCGTTCAGCATAACTGCTATACATGTCAAAGCTTGAACAGGCCGGAGACAAAAGCACAATATCACCGGGCGATGCCGCGTGATATGCCGAAATTACCGCATTTTCCATTGTAGATGCGGTTTGCGCTCTTTCCCTGCAAGCTTCCTCAAGAACAGATTTTATTTTATCCTTTGCTTCTCCCATGAGGATCAGTTTTTTAATGTGTTGTCGAATCGGTTCCAAAAGTTTGCGAAAATCTCCCCCCTTATCACGGCCGCCCATGATAAGGATGATGGGTTCACCGAAGGTTTCAAGCGCTCTTATCACCGCATCAACATTTGTTGCCTTTGAATCGTCGAAAAAACGCACATGGTTTATGGTTGCGATATATTCTATTCGATGGGGAAGCCCCTTAAAATCGTTCAGGGCTGATTGCACTCCTTCCGGAGTCCCGCCAACGGCAAGGGCCGCCAATGATGCCGCGGCAGCATTTTCAAGATTGTGCCGGCCCGGAAAGTTTGTTCCGGAAAGGTGGAGGGATGTTTTTTGGTGTTCTTTCATGCGAATTGTTATGTTGGCAGGAGTTGACGGATCTTCCCGGCTGATGAGCGCAGTTGCCCTGTCTTTAACCCGAGAATTCTCCTGATGACAGAAGAGGAGTTTTCGGGCGTGAAGGTCTTTGGTTACCGAACTGATGATCGGATCAGAACCGTTTAAAACTGCGCTGTCGCTTTGTTGCTGATTTTCAAAGAGCCGGCCTTTTGACCGGGCATAGGACTTAAAATCCGGATAACGGTCCAGATGATCGTCAGTGATATTTAGCAGAACCCCCACACGCGGCCGGAACGTATCCATGGTATCGAGCTGGAAACTGCTGACTTCAGCCACAACAATATCTGCTGTTCCTCTTTTGCCTGCGTAATCGATCAATGGGTTGCCGATATTGCCGCCGACGAAGACCTTAAACCCCGAATTTTCAAGCATGCTGCCCAAAAGCGTGGTTGTTGTGGTCTTGCCGTTGGTTCCGGATACGGCAATAACAGGTTCCCGGATATATCTTGCAGCAAGTTCGAATTCTCCTACTATGGGAACACCTTTTGCTATGGCCCGTTTTATCGGCAGGATTGTATGGGGAACGCCGGGGCTTAGCACGATAAGATCAGCGCGTTCAAAGGTTTCAATATCGTGCTTCCCGAGTTCCATGATGACACCCAGTTTATGCGTCATAGCGGCATAAACGCCCAGCTCTTTTTCACCGGCCATATCCGTTACAGTGACGAAGGCGCCTTTTTTTTTGGCGAACCGTGCCGCTGCAATCCCTGATATGCCGAGGCCCACGATGAGAATATTTTTGTGATTGAGATCCATCTGTTACCTTAGTTTCAG
>MAXL01000476.1 GCA_001751005.1 Desulfobacterales bacterium S5133MH16 | reverse complement strand
TACGATTTTGCTTTGTTTGCAAAAGTATACGCTTTCTTGACAGGGGGAAAAGCCAGGCCGAGCGCAGCCAATTCCAACGCAGAGAATATAGAGGAAAAAGGGATGTGGTACGCAGCCAAAGGAGTAAAAAATGAAAAATTTATCCCGGCTTATGATTTTAAAAATCTCGCAATCGATCTGATCCCTAAAGTAAAATCCAGAATTGATGAAATTGCCAAAGTTTATGAATGGACAATGTGGGTAAACACCTTTCCAGGCAAAGGTCCTGACGGGAAGGAAGGCATATGGGTTGAAACGGAAATGGAAAAATTCCGGTGTGCTCGGTGCGGACACTGTTGCCTGAAGATGCACGATGCATACTGCACCTCGGTTGATATGGAGGATGTGCGGCGTTGGCGGAACGAAAAGCGTTGGGATATTCTCGAGTGGGTCGATATTATGAGGGTGGGAGGAGAGGAACTGTTCGCGGATATATGGTTCAGTCCCACGACCGGTGAGGACACCACCAGATGCCCGTGGCTCCGAAAACTGCCGAACAAAAATATTTACAAATGCAGAATTCACGAAACCAAACCGGCGCATTGCCGCAATTTCCCAAAATCAAAGAAGCATGCTCTGACAACCGGGTGCAGAGGTTTCGGAGACGACCTAACCTTTGAGCTTGTAAAACGCGATCTGGAAGATCTCTACGATTGCAAAAGCTAAACGCAGCAAGCATAAGGCTTTTGACAAATCCAACCGTTATTTGCTATCATAGGTCAATCGATATCTAATAAGTGTTTTATCCATAGTCCCGCAGCAGATAAGCCAATCACAGCATACAGTATTTAAAGCCAATGCTCCGCCAGCCGAAGCTTTCAATGCTTCTGATGCATCTCAAATCCGTCCTGTTGATGATTACCTGGCAGCGATTATGTTTTTACAGGACATGTTGTATGTGGATACGATTTTTCAAATACGTTCTTAAGGTTTTGGATCAGCCTCGATACTCCCGCCTATGGCGTCCTTCCCTTTTGCCTTAATATCAAACATGGCGCAATCCGCCTGGGCGAGCAGGCTTGTCATATCAGTGGCGTCATCCGGGTAGGTAGAAACACCATAGCTTGCCTGCAGACTTACTTTGTGCCCTCTATTAGACAAATAGACCGTTCCCTTCATTCTGGATCGAATTTCCTCTGCCTTTTGCATGGCCTGTTTTTTATCAAAACCCGGCAGCACAACCAAAAACTCATCACCGCCATAGGCCACCCCATAGGCCGGCTCGACAATAGATTCCCGGATGGTTGAAGACACCTCGGCTAGGGCTTGACTGCCGTTAAGGTGGCCGTGAGCATCCACCACCTGCTTGAAGTTGTCCAGGTCCATAAAGATAAGCGAAAATGGAATGTTATCAGCCGCGCTGGCAGTGATTAGCTCGCCCAAGGCTTGGTAAAGATAGCGGGTATTATAAAGGCCAGTCAAATTGTCGTGGACGGCCAGGTAACGAAACTTCTCCTCACTTTTTCTGAGTTTCTCCTCGACCTGCATGCGTTCAGCTATTTCATTCTTTAGCTGCTGATTTGCTTTTTTTAATTCTTCTTTTGAGCGAAATAATTCCAAATGCGTCTTAACCCTGGCCAACAATTCGGCACCACGAAAAGGTTTGGTTACATAGTCCATAGCGCCCACTTCAAATCCTCTGACAATACTTTCAGAAAGATTTTTTGCCGTGAGAAAAATAAGAGGAATATCCTTGTTGGCAGAATTTTTTCTTAATTGCTCACAAACAGCAAATCCATCCATACCTGGCATCATTATATCGAGTAGAATGAGGTCAAACCGGTTGGATTGGGCCTGAGAAAGGGCTGATTTGCCGTTTTGAGCAAATGCCATCTGATACCCTTCTTTTTGTAGGATATTTGCAGCCAACTGGATATTTTTGGGGTTGTCGTCCACGATTAATATTTTAAACTTTTTATTTTCATTGCCCATGACCTTTTGCCTTCTATTCTCCCTTAAGTGATAATCTTAATCTTTCAATCAATTCAGGATAGGAATCTAAAGTGATATTCATATTTTCTACGTCAAAATGGCTGACCTGAGTACTTAAATCATTGCCGAATTTCTTAAGAACTTCCAATGAATATTTTTCGCCTAATTCTTTCATTTGTTGCCCAAATCCTGCGATATCATCAAAAAAAAGGTTCTTGCGAGTCGATTCCCATAATTTCATATATTCATTTTCGAGAGTATCAATAACACCTTGTAGTTGTTCGATAACTTCAGACGAGAACCTCACAAGTTCTTCTTGCTTTCCATTTCTTTCCTGTCTTGAATATTTAATAAATCGAATTACTTCCCGAAATAATTCTGACTTTTGTATGGGTTTGCTCAAGAACCCATCAAAACCACTACGCATTATTTTTTCCTTCTCTTCCTTCATCCCGAAAGCGGTTAAGGCGATGATCGGAATAGTCCTCGTTTCCTTATCCTTGCCTATCTGTTTTGTTGCTTCATATCCATTCATGGAAGGCAGTCTTATATCCATTAAAATGATGTCCGGCTTATGTTGTTTGGCAAGGAGGATTGCTTTTTCACCATCCTCAGCTTCAATAATAGTTATATTTGTTTGCCAAAAATATTCTTTTATTAATTCTCGATTGGATTCAATATCATCTACGACCAAAATGATCGACTTTTCAAAAATGATATCTTCACTGTCAAAAGTATCATCTATTTCGGATTTAGCATCTTCAGAAGCAATAGATACATTAGGAATAATTATCTCAAAGCGAGTACCCTTATTCTCCGCACTTTGAACAGAAATATATCCGCCCATTATTTCAACCAATCGTTTTGTGATTGCCAGACCCAATCCAGTGCCGCCGTATCGTTTAGTACTTTGACCATATCCCTGTTTAAAAGCCTCAAATATTTCATCCTGAAATTCGGAAGGAATGCCGATTCCGGTATCCTCCAAAGCGATAACCAGATCCAAATGGTGCTTATCATTTTTTATATCTTTTTTTTCAGCACTGACTTTTATATACCCTTTTTCTGTAAACTTTATCGCATTGTCGATCAAATTAAATAATATTTGTCTTAAGCGCAACTCATCCAAAGTTAAGCTTTTAGGAATATCCTGAGGAATATCTATTATAAAATCAAGATGTTTCTCTGATGTCTTCAAGGAAAAAATATGTTTGATTTCATCAAAAATTGAGTAAGGATTAACAGGTGCACACTGAAGTTCTATCTTTCCGGCCTCAATTTTCGATAGATCGAGAATACTATTAATCAGCGTTAATAAACTTTTGCCACTGGATTGAATGGATTCAAGATAATTTTTCTGCCTTTTATCTGTGATCAAAGAATTTAATAAGTCGGTGAAACCTAATACAGCATTCAAGGGTGTACGGATCTCATGGGACATGTTAGCCAGAAACTCGCTTTTTGCGCGGTTCGCAGATTCAGCGGCATCTTTGGCTGCAAGCAACTCCTTGTTGACCTGATGAAGTTCGACGGTACGAAGGGTTACCTGTTCTTCCAGGTGTTCCCTATGCTGCTTCAGTTCATTATCGCGGGACTGAATATGGGTCAACATCTCATTGAACCCATCAATGAGGATGCCAATTTCGTCCTGGCTGTGCTTTTCTGCCCGGACAGAGAAATCTTTTTCTTTTGAAATGGCTCTGGCTGTTTGGGTCAAGTTCAAAACCGGCTCGGAAATAACGCGCTGGAGCGAAGATGACAATATCCAGGCGATAAATAAAGCAACCAATACAATAACAGCAAAGATAGCAGCAGACTGAATCATTTCAGTATTCATTCTACTCAAATCATATTGAATGCAAACCGTCCCGATAATATCATTTTCAAGAAAGATTCGCTGAAACATAAACAAATAATTCCCGTCATAATAGTGGCCTTCTGTCTGAAGTTTAGGGGGAGCCACTTCTTCCTCCACGTTTTGGCGATGGTACGTGGCAAAGACTTTCCCGTTAATATCATAAATACAGGCAAAGAAAACATCCGGTTTGGCGCGCAATGCTGCCAGATTCTTCTCGGCCGTTCGTTGATCAAAAAAAACCAGCGCTCCCTTACTATTTAGTCCGATCACCTGTGCTAAACTGGAAAGATCATGGCGTATGGCCTTCCGAAATGTGATGACGTCTTTACAAATAAAGGCTATGGAAGCAAACAGTATGGTAATACCGCTGGTGAGCATGATAATTGTTTTTAGCTTCCATTTGATAGAAAGGTTTTGGAACGCGCCCATTTTATTCATGCCCTCCTTTAACAATTTCAGCTGACATAAGAATTTGTGAGCTTAATTTCAATTCAGCTTTCCTGGCAGCATCAACGTTGATTTCAAAGCGGAGACGTTTTTGTTCCATGAAAAAATTGATGATTCCACCCATTTGAGCAAAGCCCTCGATTTCTCCCACGGTTAATATGTTTCGATTTTTTAAGTCAATTAATCTTTGCTGTATGAATGCCTTGTCCGTTGTCCCAAAGAAAAAGATGTTGCACCCTTCAGTGTCATTGTCATCTTCATATTTTCTTACTTCTATTTTTTTACCACTGACGATTTTATTGTTCAGGTCAAAAAGAACATCACTGAAAGGATTGTTCGATGCAAAACAAAGGACAATCATGTTGTTGTCCTCAAACGCATTAGGCGGCCACTCAACAAATTTTACAAAGTTATAGATAAAGCCTGCCTTAACGCGATACTCCAAACCGGAAAGCGGTTCCGCGTGGGCGCATATAACGCCGAGCACCATCAAGCACCATACGATCATGATCACTTGTCGGCCGATTTTTCCACCTGCTTTACTTTTTTGAAACTTGTCTCTCATGCAGCATTTCCTTTAGAAGCTCCATACCAACTTTCCATAAACACTGCGCTCAACTTCAAGGGAATAATACTCAGGGTGTCCCTTCTCAAAAAGATTCTGTCCCACAACCGAAAGTTCTATGTTTTCGATGGGCCTCCAGGCCAGCCGCGCATCTATAGTTGTATAATGATTAACATTTATTTCAGGGAGGCTGCCTACATAGCGAAGCCACAGGTCAAACTCAAGCTGTTTTGTTATATCAAATAAGGAGCGCACTGAAAATTGATTGCGGGGATTGCTTCCCATAAAAAATGACTCCGTGAAGTCATCTGCGCCGGTACTGTCCCCATGTATTTTAGTATTCAGGTAAGTATATGAAGCCTTTAGGCGCCACTGCTGAATGGCCTGCCAATCTGCCGCCACCTCAAGTCCGTATGCTTCACCTGTCAAATTGTTATCGTATTGCAGTGGGATGATGTAGTGTGGAGAGGGTTTGTTTTCCAGATACGGGTCACCTGATTTAAGCCCGATCAACTCATCATAATCATTATAAAACACAGTTGTATTTAACCACAGAGTGCTTATTGGCTGTACACGGTAACCGAGTTCATAGGCTACGAGATCTTCGGAAACTAAATTATTATTGCCTAAGGTGACGATCGTGGCTGGCATGGGCAGCGTGGCAGAAGTCACAAACTCATTGGTCCTCACGTCATGTTCGAGTCGAGAAGGCACTCTCACGGCCCGTGATATCGCTCCCCAGACTGCATGTTTCTTTTCAGGAGTCCACAAGATCCTGAGACTGGGTTGTACCTCAAAACCGGTGAAGTCATTATGCTCGAACTTCGATCCAACGATTAGGGTTAAACGATCCGGCGTAAGTTGTATCTCATCCTGAACAAACGCACTGAACAGATGCTGATTAAGGTGATCCGGATCCATATTGATTTCAAAAGTGTTGTCGAACTTGTCTGAAATGAATCGATACCCCAACCCCCAGACAATATCATGTTTCTCAAAGACGTTGAAGCGATGCTGAAAATCGAGGTCAATGGTATCTACGCGACCACTGCTCGGATCATAATCTTTCTCAGCATGATCATAATAAAATTGTAAGATAGTATCGGAGGTTTTCGAAAATGTATGCCGCCAGCGGCCTAGCAAGTGCCCACCGGAAGCTTTGGAAGTATCACTTTCCAGAATGGAAAAGGGCGGCGAAAGCGACACTCTGTCAATCTTCGTGTTATACTCGTTTTTATAGGCTTCGCCTTGCAGTGTAAGGGAGTTCTTCAGGTCCATTGCTGATGCTTTTCCCGGCTCCCAGTCGATTCGGAACCCACCGCGACCCGATTGCCAGTCACTGGTCGGCTGGACAACCGAATCATCCTCAACGATCCCTGCAAGCCGACCTCGGTTAAAGTACTTTACATAGGTCCGATAATGGATCTCCTTATCCAGGGTTCCTCCGTAGCGAACGCTTCCGATTCCTTCTTTGTTTCCACCCAGAGCGCTAACCTGCCACCCCTGGGTCTTCTTTGCTTGTTTGGTAATGATATTGATGACTCCGTTTACGGCATTTGCACCCCACAGGGTTGCCCCTGGTCCACGGATCACTTCGATGCGTTCAATGTCCTCCATAACTGTATCCTGGACATCCCAGAACACTCCGGAAAAGACGGGCGTATAGACACTTCGACCGTCAATCAGCACGAGAAGATTGTTGGCGAATCGATCGTTTAAGCCGCGGATATTGATGGCCCAGTCAGTTGATGTGATGCGGGCCACATGAACGCCCGGGGCCAGGCGTAGTGCCTCGGGAATGCTGGTAACTCCGGATCGCCGGATGTCTTCCTGAGTAATCACAAAGACGGCTGCCGCTACCTCGGAAAGTTTTTCCGGCTTTTTCGAAACTGAGACAATTTCAACATTCTTCAATTCTTCTATAGTGAACTTAGTAAAATCTGGCAAAGTGTCCCCAGCCGAGTTCTGGTCGTCCCCATGGCAATTCGGCACCAATGGATCCATTGCCAATATACACATTATTAGGACGACAACCTGGAAGATGTGCGTCCACCAGACGGGAATGCGGATTCTGAGAATATCTTTCATCTGTTTTTCCTTTCTCAAATTTGCCCTTATAAGAAGACGCTTTTACCTTTACCGTCCCGTTAATGTAAGAATCCTTTGAGTTTGATATCCTCCACAGGGTAATAATTTGCTTTTATGAATCCCAACTATGACAAAAACCGGATTTTATGTCAAATTATAGAAATTTTCTTTTATGACACTGTAATATGGAAAAAGGAATACTGTGAGTCAAACCACATATCGCCTCTTTGCTTCATGTAATAACTGTCAAATGCCAGGACATCGATAACCCAAGTCTAACGGTAAAAAATGTCAAGACATCGATAACCCGAATTGAAAACAGGTCCAAAGAAAAAAGCCGGTGGAACTTCATCTGAAAAGAACGGATTGAAAAAAACCGCAAAATC
>MAXL01000475.1 GCA_001751005.1 Desulfobacterales bacterium S5133MH16 | reverse complement strand
GCCGTAATCGAGCCCTTGTCTGTTGACGTGATCCGTTCCTGAAGTTCCCCCAGGTCAACGGCCAGGGTCGGTTGATATCCAACCGCCGAAGGCATTCGTCCCAAAAGTGCTGAAACCTCGGAACCGGCCTGGGTAAACCGGAATATATTGTCGATGAAAATAAGGACATCCTGACCCTCTTCATCCCGGAAATATTCCGCGGCAGTCAGGGCTGAAAGCCCAACACGAGCCCTGGCTCCCGGAGGTTCTGTCATCTGCCCGTATATCAGCGCAGCCCTGGGAAGAACTCCGGAATCTTTCATTTCATAGTAAAGGTCATTCCCTTCACGAGTCCGTTCACCAACACCGGCAAAAACGGAAATACCGCCGTGCTCCATGGCGATATTGTGTACCATTTCCATCATGATAACGGTTTTGCCCACACCGGCACCCCCGAACATCCCCATTTTACCCCCTCTGGGGAATGGCACCAGCAGATCGATAACCTTGACACCGGTCTCAAGAACACGAACCGATGTATCCTGTTCCGTAAATTTCGGGGCATGACGATGTATGGGCAGCATCTTTTCCTGGCTGACCGGTCCCAAACCGTCCACCGGCCTTCCGACCACATTAAGAATTCGCCCGAGTCCGGCTTCACCCACAGGCATCATAATCGGTTTGCCCGTATCCTTAACAGGCATCCCCCTGACAAGACCGTCGGTTACATCCATTGCAATAGTACGAACAATATTATCGCCCAGGTGCTGTGCGACCTCAACAACAAGATTGTCAGCCTCATCGCTGATTGTTGGATTGCTGATCAGAAGTGAAGTAAGAATCGTAGGCAGTTTACCCTGTTCAAACTCCACGTCAACCACAGGCCCCATAACCTGCATAATTTTACCTATATTTTCTCCCATCTATAGACCTCCAAATCTGTTATTTGTTATTTGTTAATCGATCAACAAACAACTGGTGACTATTTCCCAGGTTTACCCTTTAAGGGCCTCGGCACCGCCGACGATATCCATCAACTCAGCGGTAATGGATGCCTGTCGAGCCTTATTGTATGCCAGAGTAAGGTTGTCTATCATATCGTCACAAGCCTTGGACGCATTGTCCATGGCCATCATCCGTGCGGCATGTTCGCTGGTAGATGTCTCCAGTAACGCACCGTATAATTGGACATATACGCTTCTTGGCAGTAACTCACCCAGAAGTTCATCAGGAGACGGTTCACAAATATGCTCCGCCAGATACGGCTTGTCCTGGTCTTCGGCCTCATCTTCATCAGATTCCATTGGCGGTATGGGAAGCAACTGTTTTATTGTCGCGACCTGTCGTCCCATACTGACGAACTCTGAATAAACAACATAGACTTCGTCATATTCTCCATTAAGAAATCCGTCTATCAAGCCTTTGCCGACTGTGGAAGCAATATTGAACTTGATGACAGTCCCAATGACCTCAATATGCTCACTTTTGATAGGAATTTGTTTTTTACGGCACCAATCCCGTCCCTTTTTGCCAAAGTTTGTAACTGAGAACTCTATATCCTCTCCGGCTTCTTTTATAAATGAATCGGCTTTGGAAATAAGGTGTGCATTGAAACCACCGCATAAACCCCGATCGGACGTGCACAAAATAATATGTTTTTTTATGACTTCCTCATGCGGCAAAAGAAGAGGGCTGGTTTCCTCTCCTGCTCTTCCTGAAAGACCTCCAAGAACCTCAGCGAACTTTTCAGCATAGGGCCGAAAGCCATCCATATTGGTCTGGGCGCCACGCAATCTGGAAGCAGCCACCATGTTCATGGCTTTTGTGATTTGTTTTGTCTTCTTTACCGCACCTATTTTTGTTTTGACTTCTTTTAACGTCGCCATACAAATCAGCCTTTATAATTTCAATTGCCTGTTATACAAACTCAACAAATAACTATTTGATTGTATCCTTGAACTCCTCGTCATAAGCGTTCAAGGCCTCGGTCATAACTTTGTCAAGCTCATCTGATATCTCTTGTTTCTCCGCAATTTCAGTAAAAATATGAGCATACCTGTCTTCAATAAAAGGGTACAGCCCGTTCTCATATTTCTCTAAAACGTTAACAGGATATTTGTCGAGAAAACCTTTTGTACCCGCATAGAGTATTGTCACCTGTCTTTCAACCGAGAGCGGTTGAAACTGCGGTTGCTTCAAAATCTCAACGAGCCTTTCTCCACGAGCAAGCTGTGCCTGAGTTGCCTTGTCCAGGTCACTTCCAAAAGCGGCAAACGCTTCAAGTTCACGGAACTGGGCCAGATCAAGCCGCAGTGTACCGGCCACCTGTTTCATGGCTTTGACCTGAGCCGCACCACCCACGCGAGACACAGAAAGTCCGACATTAATTGCAGGCCTAACACCTGCAAAGAACAGACTGGGCTCAAGAAAGATCTGCCCGTCGGTAATGGAAATAACATTTGTCGGAATATATGCTGAAACGTCACCGGCCTGGGTCTCAATAATCGGAAGCGCTGTCAGAGAACCGGCGCCCAGCTCGTCGTTGAGCTTAGAGGCTCGTTCCAGCAGGCGAGAGTGATTGTAAAAAATATCGCCGGGGTAAGCTTCACGACCTGGTGGACGTCTTAAAAGAAGCGAAACCTGGCGATATGACGCCGCTTGTTTTGAAAGGTCATCATAAATGATGAGCGCATGCATCTTATTGTCCCGGAAATATTCCCCCATGGCGCATCCCGAATAAGGGGCGATATACTGCAATGTTGCCGGGTCGCTGGCACAGGCTGCAATAACAGTCGTATATTCCATGGCCCCGTGTTTTTCAAGGGCGGCAACTACCTGGGCAACCGTGGATTTTTTCTGACCGCAGGCCACATAAATACAGTAAACATCCGTATTTTTCTGATTAATGATGGCATCCACCACAAGAGCTGTTTTGCCGATCTGGCGGTCACCAATGACCAGTTCTCGTTGGCCGCGGCCCACCGGTGTCATGGCATCAATAGCTTTTGCTCCGGTATACATGGGTTCATGCACACCCTTTCTGTCAATAACACCCGGTGCAACCATCTCAACCCTTCTGGTTTCTTTGGTATCTACAGGCCCCTTACCATCAAGAGGTTCACCAACTGCCGAAAGTACCCGCCCAAGGACACCTTTCCCCACAGGAACCTCAGCAATTCGGCCGGTCCGCTTGACCATATCACCTTCTTTGATATCGAAGTCGTCACCCATAACGGCAATGCCTACGTTATCTTCCTCAAGGTTCAGCACAAGGCCAAAAATGCCACCCGGGAATTCAACCAGCTCCATTGCCATAACCTTTTCCAGACCATACACTCTGGCAATACCATCACCCACCGACAAAACAACCCCTGTTTCACTCAATTCAACTTTCTTGTCGTAATCCGTAATCTGTTCCTTAATAATCTGACTTATTTCTTCAGCTTTTAGTTCCATTATACACTCTCACCCCTTTTTAAAGATTCTCTCATATTGAGTAATTGTGTTTTGATGCTACCGTCCAAAACAAGATCACCTATTCGGGAGACAATCCCCCCTATAAGGCTGGGGTCTTGTTCAACCTCTAAAATAATATCTTTACCTGTCTTTTTCGACAGGGTAGTACGGATTTTTTCAACGGTTTCGGATGACAATTCAGTGGCCGAAACCAGACTGGCACGCACAACGCCTTTTAATTCATCGGCCAGTTTTTTATAAAACTCATTGATATCACTTAGAAATCCAAACCGTCCTTTGTCAAACAGCAAAAGCAGGAAAGATGCCATAAGTTTGGAAATATTTACTTTATCTATTACCGCCTGCAAAACCTTTTTACGGCCTCTGGCATCATAAAGCGGGTTTGTAATTGCCTGCTCAAGCTCTTTTTCACTTGTAATTAAATCTGAAAATCGATCAAGTTCTTCTTTATAGGTCTCAGCCTTATCATCCTCTTTGCCGATAATCAGAAGTGCCTTGGCATAACGCCGGGCTATTTTCAAATTCTTCATTATGCCACCACCTTTTCTAAATATTCATCTACCAATTTATCCTGATCCTTGGTTGTAATCTTATTTTTTATCAAGGTTTCAGCATTAACAAGCGCTTTTTCGAGTATATCTTGCTGCAGTTTTATTTTGGCCTGTTTGAACTCATGCTCAATATTGCGGCGGGCTTGTTCTTCTAGTTTCTCGACAGTCTTTTTTGCCTCATCTATGATTCTTGCCTTGGCCTCGTTTCCCTGCCTTACATACTCTTCAATAAGCTTCTCAGCCTCCTGTTCCAAATGCGAAAGCCTTTCATTGTATTTTACCAGTTCCTTTTCGGCATCCTTTTTCTTGGCTTCCAGTTCGCTGAGCTGATCTTTTATGCCTTTAATTCTGGAAGCAAGCGCCTGAGATGCCGGCTTGCGTAACAGAAAAAAAAGGCCGATAGCCAGAACAGAAAAATTCATAACCTTGTAAGTATCGGTCGCTACCCATCCTTTACCGCCGTTTCCTTCTGACGAAGCTATAGTCGTCCCCACAAAGCAGAATAAAAGCACGGCCATAATAACTATCGCGGTTAATCCTTTTTGAATAATCAGATTGTTACGATTAATACCGGACCGTCTTCTTATATTAAGGTTCATTAAACAGCCCTCCCCAGAATTTTTTCACCAATAGCACTCGCAAAGGTATCAATCTCCTTTTGTAAAGATGCCCTGACAGTCTCGGCATCCTTTGCAATTTTTTCACGTACCTCGGCAAGGTCTGCCTGAGCCTTTTGATTAATTTTATCGATTATCTCTCTTTCTTGGCCAGCAGCCTCATTTAACAGGACATTCTTTTCATTTAATCCTTTAGCCCTAGCATCTCTAATCCCCGAATCGAAGGCCTCGTTTTTTTCCTTTGCTTCCTTGTCTGAAGTCTCGATATTCTGCTCAAGGCTTGTAATTTTTTCCTTTCTTTGGATCAGAATTTTGCGAATCGGTCTGAATAAAATAATATTTAACACCCATACAATAAGGAGAAAATTGGCCATTTGGAGCCAAAGCGTCCAATCAGGAATAACCGTTATTCCACCTGCGCCAAAAGCAACTCCCGCAAACAATAGAGAGGCTAATATAAAATAGAAGATAATCCAACCTTTCCGGTTCAAACCAACTATTTTCATCTATAGATCCTCCATCCATGAAACCTGTAAACGCGATTTATACAAACTCATGTTTTTAACTCGGCGGTCTATAACATCAGTTATAAAGGTTGTCAAAGGTTTTTTTTAATTTTTCTTTTATGTCTTATTTCCCGTTAAAATTAAACCTGTTACATTGATAAAAGAAAGGGTTCAGCCTTTCATAAAACAATTTCCATTGAAAACAACTCCGGATTCAATCAAAACAACCGGAGCCTGAATATCACCTGTAATACGACCCGGCGGATAAACCTCAATTTTTTCCTTTGCATGGATTGTACCGTTTACCTCACCCATGATTATTGCGACATCGACAATTATCTCTGCGTTCACAACAGCCCTTTCCCCTATAATCACCGTACCTTGCTTGCTGCTAATTTTTCCTTTAACATTTCCGTCCAGCCTGACGATATTATTAAACTCGATTGTCCCTTCAATACTGGTACCGGCTCCCAGCAAAGTGTTTATGGTTTGGGGCTCCTTTGTTTTTTTCATACATCCTCCATAACCCGGACAAGCCGGTGCAGGTCATCCTTTTAGGACATGTGACCTTTGAAAAAGTGAATCCACAGAAAATAGCTGAAAACACATTGTCAGGTTAAGTCACACATCATGTTTCGTGATTATTCAAACAGGAAGCGCCTCATGCTTATACTCATTAAAAGGCCGACACAAACCATTATGCTAACGATGGATGACCCTCCATAGCTGATAAACGGCAGCGTCACACCAACGATCGGCATCAGGCCCATAGCCATTCCAATATTGATAAAAATCTGCCAGAACATCATTGCCGTGATGCCTACAGCCAGAATAGTGCCAAAAGGATCTCTGCATCTATAAGCAATGTTTAATCCCCAGATAATAAGCATAAGAAAAAGAAAAAGCATAACCACCGACCCCACAAATCCCCATTCCTCGGCCAAAACTGAAAATATGAAATCGGTATGCTGCTCAGGTAAAAAGGAGAGTGCGTTCTGAGTTCCTTTCAAATATCCTTTGCCGAAGATCATGCCGGAACCTATGGCAATTTTGGATTGTATAATATGATAGCCTGCACCCAGTGGGTCACGGTCTGGATTTATAAAGGTTAATATCCGTTTCTTCTGGTAACCTTTCAGTAAAAACCAGACCAAAGGACCGGTTATCGTACACGCAGAAACAATACATAAAAACGAACGTCTTTCAATTTTTACAAAAACAGTCATGAAACCGGCAATCAAAACCACCACCATGGCTGTCCCTAAATCCGGCTGTTTAACGATTAAAATAAAAGGAATTGCCGTCAATATCAAAGGGGTAAAAAGTTCTCGCAAGGTAAAACCTCTGGTATCTGAAAATTTGGAATAGTATCTTGCCAGACTGATGATCACGGCAATCTTGACAAGTTCTGACGGTTGAATTGAAATAGGGCCCAATACAAGCCAACGCCTTGCTCCCCCTACATATTTTCCCATTATTAAAACATATATCAAAAGCAATATGCATACCACATAGATTGCGGGAGCCCATCGATACAATGATTTATAATTAACCAGAAAAGACAAAACCATGCCGGTCATCCCGGCACAATACCAGATCATCTGTTTAAAATAGAGTGTTTTTTGCGGCGTGGGAGTCGCTGATGTTACCGCGCTGTATAGGGTAACAAGACCCAATATTCCGATTAAAAAAGTGAGCCCCAATAAGCCCCAATCAAAGTATTTTACAAACCGCCGATCAAACATGATCGCTACACTCCATATGAATCGTATTATTGCTTGGAGATTTCAGCTTTCAGCTGCCTTACATATTCATCCTTTTCCAAATATGTCCTAATTATTTCCCTTGCTATGGGTGCTGCTGCGGTTGATCCGTGTCCTCCATGTTCTACAAGCACGGCAACAGCTATTTGTGGATCGACTGATGGCGCATAAGACACAAACCATGCATGATCTTTGAAATGATCCGGAATATCTTTCTCAGACAGATGGGGATCATTAGTACGTCCCACCACCTGTGCGGTTCCGGTTTTTCCACTGATATCGATACCTTTAATATGTGCGATCCGTCCAGTTCCTTTGGGACTGTTAACCACTTCCCACAGACCTTTTTTGACAATCGCCAATGTCTTTTTGCCGGCAGGCAACCTGCCGATAATCTGCCTTTTGCTTTGAATAACAATATCACCATCTACTGTTTTAACCGATTTCAGTATCAGTGGCTTATATCCTGTTCCGCCATTTGCCAATGCCGAAGTCAGAACCAGCATCTGCAATGGCGTTGATAGGTCATACCCCTGCCCGATGGCCACTGAAAGGGTCTCTCCTCCTTGCCAGGAAATGCCGGTTCGCCGCTTTTTCCAGGCCGAGGTTGGAATCAGCCCTTCTGCCTCATCGTCCAGATTTATCCCGGTTGCCGACCCCAAACCACATGCCTTAGCGTAAAACGCAAGTCGATCTACGCCCAGCTTTTGACCCACCTGGTAAAAAAAGACGTCACAGGATTGGGACAATGCTTTAACAATATCTACGCTACCGTGGCCTCCGCGTCTCCAGCATCTATAAATACGATTTCCGTATTTATAATACCCCGGACAATGCATGGTTGTGTTTTCATCGATAACACCTTCCTCCAGCCCTGCAATTGCGGTTACAATCTTAAAGGTAGATGCAGGAGGATACTCACCCTGAACAGCCTTGTTTGCCATGGGCCTTAACGGATTGGAAATCAAAGACTCCCATTGTTTGTGTGACATACCGTCAACAAAAGCATTCTGGTCAAATGAAGGTGAGCTTGCCATTACAAGTATGTCTCCTGTCTCCGGATCCATAGCTACCACTGCACCGGCTGCGCCTTCTAAAAGTGCTTCCGCCTTTTTCTGCAAAATATAGTCAATGGTCAGATATATATTTTGTCCGGGCAGGGCATCAACCGTTTTTAAGACTTTAACAACCTGTCCCATGACATTTACTTCGACCTGTCGCCCCCCTTGCTTTCCCTTCAAAAACCGTTCAAATACCTTTTCAACACCAAACTTTCCGATAAAATCACCGCCTTTACACTCCGGATGTTTCCCCGATTTGAGCTCATCAGAACTGATTTCACTCAAATATCCGATCAGATGGGCGGCGCTCTGCCTTTTGATGTAGTGTCTTCGAGGCTTTACATTTACAACAATACCGGGAAGATCGAATTTTCGAACATCGACAGCCGCAAGGGCATCTCGCCCGATATCCTGTTTCAAAAGAATCGGTTTATAGGACAAAATACCTTTATTATGCTCAATTTTTTTCATAAGCTCCGATACAGGAACCTCAATCAATTTAGCCAACTTCTCAATAGTACGATCAACCGGTTTGGCGTCTTTTAAAATAATACTAAGATCAAACGCCGGCCGATTATCAACAAGAAGTATTCCATTACGATCAAAAATCATCCCTCTGGAAGCATCTGTACTTTGCAGCCGAATACAGTTGTTTTCTGAAAGTCGCCTTAACTCCTGTCCCTGAACCACCTGAAGATAAAATAAACGCAATAAAAGAATAAAAAAGGCACCTGCAACGCATAACATCACCCGGATTAAACGTTGTTTGTACCAATCGGTATCTGCGGTTTGTAAATATTTGCCCAAAGGGACCTCAATCAATTTTCTTTGACAACCACTTTCTTAAGCCAGTTATTCCATCTTTTATGGGAATAATTAAAAAACATCAGAAAAATCGGCCCGGTAAATATTGCCCATAAAACCTGTATCGTAACCGTGCTTATAGCAACAGATAAAAACTGCGTGCCCGGTTTGAACATGGCAATGATTCCTATAAATATGCAATTTTGCAGTAACACACCTGCAGCAACAATAAATGGCAAAAGAAAGCTGTCTCCTACATGTAAAAATGTAATAATCCACCGAACCCCTGCGAAGAGCCAGATATAGGTTGTCAAATATAGCCCAAACGGGCCTCCGGAAAGGCTATCCATCACAATTCCAAAAAAGAGTATGACAGGTATGCTTTGACGAAGAGAATGAAAAAGACTTAAATAAATAATAAACGGGGAAAGCAGATCATAAAACCTGTCGAACAAATGGAAATAGGGCATAACCGTTGTCTGAAGAAGCACCAGACAAATACAGATTCCGACATGAAAACAATACGTCATTGCTCGCTCTGAAACTTATGCTTTTTGGGGTTCAAAACAACCAGAACCTCTTCAAGTTTTTCGAAATCAACGCATGGGGTAACTGATACTTCCTGAAAAATCCCTGAAGCGGGTTTGATAACGTCCGAAACGTGGCCCACAGGGAGTCCTTTTAAAAAAACACCATCCAATCCGGATGAAACAACGGTATCGCCAACTGCAACCCCTTTCTTGCGCAGAACATATTTAAAAAGACATCGGTCCGCAAAACCGCCCTTAATAATGCCGCGCGCCCGAGTCCTCTGCACCAGTGCATCGACGGCACTGTTATGGTCAATAATCAGAAGAACTTTGGAATTATGGACCGAGACCTCTGCAACCTGCCCCACAATTCCTTGAGGAATCACAACAGCCGCACCTTTTTCCACACCATCATCTTCTCCCCTATTTATCATTATCGTCTTAAACCAGGGAGAGGGATCTTTGCCGATAACCTCGGCAGCAATTACTTTATTGGTAATGGTTTTCTGAAAGTTAAGTAAGCTTCGGAGACGAATGTTGGAAAGCTTAAATTCCTTATGCAGATTGTTTCTTTTAACTGCATGACTTAATGCTTTTTTATAATTATCATTCTCTTTTGCCGTTTCAACAAGAAAGAAATAGTGGAACCAGATATCTTTTACAAAACGAATTGAACGGGAAACAGCCTCCTGAAACGGGGCAATTAAAGAAATAGCTATCCGCCCTGGGCCATACGATTGATAGCGGCGATTGGAAACAGAAAGGACTATGATGTTGACAGCAATCAGAACAATCACCCCAACAATCATCACCATCTTTTTGGAAAACATGAAACTATATAATCACAACTTGTTTGAGGATTTCAATGCTGTCGAGAGCTGCACCAGAGCCAAGCGCCACCGTTGATAACGGATCCTCGGTTATCGTTATCGGAAGGCTGGTTTCCTCCCTGAGAAGTTTGTCCATATTTTTTAATAGTGCACCGCCTCCTGTCAAAACGATTCCCCTGTCCACAATATCGGCAGCAAGCTCCGGCGGTGTTTGTTCCAGAGCTATTTTGACTGTTTCCACAATAGCATCTATCTGCTCTGAAATGGCTACCCGTATCTCCTCCGAATCAATGGCCAGAATCTTGGGTATTCCGGATGCAAGGTCTCTACCCTTAACTTCTATTGTCTCCAGATCCTGAGTTTCCGGGTATGCATTTCCGATTGTCGTTTTAATAATTTCGGCTGTACGTTCACCGATTAACAGGTTGTACTTGCGTTTGATATACTGAATGATCGCAGAATCCATCTTATTGCCGGCCACTCTGATTGATCTGCTGTAAACAATTCCCGCCAGAGATATTACCGCAACCTCCGTGGTGCCACCGCCGATATCAACAACCATATTGCAGATCGGTTCAGTAATAGGAAGACCGGCTCCGATTGCAGCGGCCATGGGTTCTTCGATCAGAAATACTTCGCGCGACCCGGCAGATTCAGCGGATTCCCTGACAGCACGTTTTTCAACCTGCGTAATTCCGGACGGAATGGCAATAACAATTCTCGGCCTGACAAATGTACGCCGGTTATGGACCTTGTGGATAAAATGTCGGAGCATCGCCTCGGTAACTTCAAAATCAGCGATAACACCATCACGCATGGGTCGAATGGCTACAATATGGCCGGGTGTCCGGCCTAACATATTCTTAGCCTCAAGACCAACAGCAAGAACGCGGTTTTTCATCCGATTGTCCGTTCGAACCGCAACCACAGAGGGCTCATTCAATACAATGCCCTTACCTTTAACATAAACAAGTGTGTTTGCAGTACCAAGATCAATAGCAAGATCACTGGAAAATGCACCTAAAATTTTATCTACAAATAGACCCATAACGCCTCATATCGGCACATGAAAAGTGCTCATCCCTTATCTTTAAAAAGATATTTTTTATAACCCTGAAAAAAGCTTGATAATTTGTCAGTCATTTAAATTAATAAATTTATCAGACTCGCTCTATGATTACAAGAAAAATATCAAGTTATAAAATCGCATCCCTATTTAATTAAACCGTTATTAATAAGCTCTTTCATGACCCTATCATGCAATTTCGGTCTGAAGACTTTTATTTTGTTATTATTACGCGATGGATGTACACGGTTGGTTAATAAGATAATCATCACTTTGCGGTCAAGATCCATCCAAAAAGATGTGCCGGTGAAGCCAAGATGCCCCACAGTGTCTTTTGAAAAATATTGACCGCAACTCGGGTCGATCGGAGATGGGGTGTCAAATCCCAGAACCCGACCCGTATGTTCCTGCTGTTTAAAAAACATTTGAATTAAATCAGTATCAAATACACCCGTGGAAGGGGAACCCAAATATGCAGCCATAAGCTCGGACAAAAGAGAAAGAACATCCTGGGCCGTTCCGAAAAGACCGGCATGTCCCTGGATACCGCCCACCACATAAGCGTTATCGTCATGGACGGCGCCCTCCAAAAGGATGCTCCGCCACGAACAGAGTTCGGTAGCGGCAAATTTGACCTGACGGGCCTTTGAGTCAAGATCCACAAAAAACAGGTTTTCAAGGCCCAGTGGATGGTAGATCTCTTTCGTAATAAACCGGTCCAATCGATTTCCGGACACCTGTTCTATTACCCAGCACAGAATCATGAATCCTATATCGCTATACATCACCTGTTTTCCGGGGGGATTTATAAGTGGTTCTTTCACCAGAAGCTCTCTTAACGCATCTTTTCTTAGATTTGGCTCAAGCTTGCACAACACTTTGTAATAGGGGCGGTAATCCGGAAAGCCCGAATTATGATAAAGCAGGTTTTCTATACTTATCCGTCCCTTGTCTGTGCTGTTAAATTGGGTTAAAATAGATCCCAGACGTTGACCCAGCTCCAGCTTTTGTTGGGAAATGAGCTTTATGATCGCCAGCGTGGTTGCCAGCGGTTTTGTAAAAGATGCCAGGTCAAAAACGGTATCTCTTGTCATTAGACGACCAGAGAATATATTCGCATATCCGTATGCTTGGAAAAAAATTTTGGAGCCGGCGGTTGAGACCAGGAGCACTCCTCCGGGGAACACCTCATTAAAAACCGCTTGTTTCATCAAGTTGTTTACCGATTCCATGTTGTCATTCGTCAGTTATCACGGTTGCCGGTTCATGAAAAGTCAAAATTTGCCGGTCAGCGTCAAGGGTTGCTCTCAGCCCGATTGGAATCGTGATATTGACCCTGGCGTGGCCGATTTCAAAACCAGAAAGAATAGGTATGTTGACATCTTTGAACACTTCCTGAACGATCCGGAATATATCGTCAAGCTTTCCGCACGCTTCAAAGGAACCCAGGAAAAGGCCCTTGAGCCCCTCAAAACATCCGGCAAGCTTCATCTGGGTTAGCATCCGGTCTATTCGGTATGGCGCCTCTCCCCGATCCTCGAGAAACAGAATCTTACCGTTGAAATGTGGGGTATAAGGAGTCCCAACAAGATGACACAAGGTGGTTAGGTTCCCGCCGACCACAAACCCTGAAGACACACCCGGCTTGATGACAATACCTTTTTTGGGTTTCAGCTCAAGTGTTTTGTTGGAGGTCATCACTCTAAGCATTGCCGCGATGGTCTGTTCGGCGGTATTTGCCAGGGTGGTTACCACAGGCCCGTGAAAGGTGACCAGACTGCACCGGGTATGTAATACGAACAGCAGCACCGAAATATCGCTGAATCCCACAAAGATCTTGGGATTATTTTGAATAATTTTAAAATCGAGAAACGGAAGGATCCGCATGCTGCCATACCCTCCCCGGGCACAAACAACCGCTTGGACGTCCGAATCGGCGAACAGACGATTCACCTGATCCGCCCGCTGCACGTCGGTTCCGGCAAGAAACCCATGTTTTTGGAAAATACCCTCATCAAAAAACGTTCGAAGCCCCACTGACTCCAGAACCGCCTTTCCTTTCATGAATTTTGTCGGATCAAACGGACCGGCAGGCGCAACAATGCCAACCGTATCGCCCGGCATCAGGCAGCGAGGCTTAATAGATTTTTTCTCTTTAATTTGCATGGGATGGTGTGGTTCTTAAATTAAGTTTTAGAATAACGGATAACGCCAAATTCAAGTTTTAACTAAACTCTAAAATCGGATTAAATAAAACGTCCTTTTTACGAAACCGTCAATAAAAATTTAAAATTATTATCATATGAGGTTTAATAAAAACTCCATATCGTTTGGAAAAAATAAAGGAAACGACTTTTTCACAGTCATAATCGAATATCATATCTTGACATGGCATATTTGAGGTGTTAATTATTCACTTATCGTCGGGGCGTGGCGCAGTCTGGAAGCGCACTTGAATGGGGTTCAAGGGGTCGGAGGTTCAAATCCTCTCGCCCCGACCAATTTTAAATTCATTTATATTTCATTTCAAAAACTTCCCTTATAATTTTCTTCAGAATGCGCCGGAATATGCAGGTATAAACACTGAGTTTGATTTCTAAAAAAGCTCCATCTGGGCCGAATTTTTAACAGTTACAGCATGGCGCAATTTCTGGCTGATAAAATCAAGTTTGTTCTCTTTAAGCTCGTCAGACCAATTTTTACAAAATTCCGACTGGGGCTTATCTGAGTACTCGACTTCAAACTTACCCCCCTCCGGTTGCGTAATATCCAGCGGGTCATTTAATATCAATTCTTTTTCTTGTGCGGTCATTACAGGAAAGCCGTAATGCTTATTTTCATATTTGAACCCACCCTTGGTTTTTAACCGATGAACGACAAACTCCATATGCTTGGCGAGTCTTTTCCGAATTAACTGCTTGGTCGATTCAACGATAACCTCCTTAATACGATCAATAACATTTTCCAGAGCGGGGTCTATTTCATAACCGATGCTGTTTCTCCCTGAGGCAATTGCGGCGGCGGTTGTTGTTCCTGTTCCCAAAAAAGGATCAAGGACAGTATCGCCTTTGGCCGAATACATATTGATCAATCTATACACTACCTCAAAAGGATAGGCCGCACTCCTCAGTCGGGAGTCTTTATGGTTCAGGGCTTGTGGCGTTCCTTTGACATCAAACCATACATCCGAGTACCAGCTATTGCGTTCCTCCCAAAATATAGCGCTTTCACGCCTTATCCTTTTATCTTCTTCCTTCTTGAACACACGCTTTGGACCTTTCCTTAAAATCAAAATATACTCATGTTCCAAAGTTACATATGCCCCGGCAGGGAGCATACCTGATCCCATAAACTTGTTAGGCGCATTGGTCTGCTTCCGCCACAGGATACAGGGAAGTGCCGAGAAGCCGAGATCCACCGCACTTTTCAAAATTCTCATGTGGTTCGGATAAAGAACAAAATTATCGTTGATGGTTCTGGTTGCATCCCCAATGTTGACGCAGGCAAAACCACCGAACTTTAGCGTCCTGTAGACCTCTTTCCATACAGGGTCCAGCACTTGATGCATCAATTCAAAGGCATTAGTCCCATCCCCTTTTGCCAAAACCTCCTTAACAGATGCGCTTTGTTGGGCAAACATTTCATCCCACATTGCAATCATCGGGTAAGGCGGTGATGTTACCATGAAGTCAACGCTCTCTGAAGGAACAGCTTCCATGTTTTTTGAATCAGAATATATGACTTTATGATTAGTTTTCATATTGTCGGCCCATTTATAATGACATTTGTTTTAGTTATACAACTATTGCGTATTTATTCTTCAAAATCAATTGATTTAATCATTTCCATAATCAATATCAAAAGCATTGTCCGTCAAATATTCAGCCCATGTGTTCTTGGGAATCTTCATACGGTGAGGCATGAAAGGTCTGGAATGACCTCCGACGCCTTAGGGTGAACCGGCTTCCTTGGGCTTCCTTGTGCAGGCTTTGAATATCATCCCAGGAAAGAATGATAATAGTTTAAGGCGGGGTGTTCTATCGGTCTGGCGCCATTCCCTCACTCCCATAATCCTCCAACACTACAGAATTCTTGACAGTTCTTTATTACTGATGTATTTAATTGAATTAACTCAAATTTCGGGGGCTTCAAATCAAGTCAATGAAGATTCCCTTTTTTACATGTGGGAAAGTGTTGAAAGGGTGGACAGATCATTAAACGTATAAAGGAAAGGAGAAACCCGTAAATGAAGAATCTAATAAAGAACCTGCAAACTGTAAACAGGGATTTAAAGGCATTATCAAAGAAAGTTGACAAAATCATTGTCGAGGTCGGGAAACTTGAGAAACCAAAATCAGCAAAGAAAGCCACGGCCAAAGCAAAGCCCGTAAAAAAGGTCGTTGCTAAACAAACCGCCAAATTAACAGCGGCCGATACTCTTTTTGGCATAATTAAAAGATTCAAAAAGGGCACTGATGTGGCTACACTGATGAAAAAGACGGGTTTCAACAGAAGAAAAATATACGATAATGTTAAGATTTTAAAAAAGCAGGGGAAAATTAGGACTGCTGGGATTGGCGTGTATGTTAAGGCATAAATACTTCGATAATATGTAACGCCAATTGATCGTAAACAAAATCGAGAACGATCAGAGGGTCGGAAGTCTCATAGAAAGATTTCATATGTCACAAAACAAGGCCTGTAAAAAGGAGGAAAGGATGCCAAGGGTACGGAAGATTTTACTATGGGTTTCAGTGGGTTTTCTATCTTTCAGCCTCATTGCACCATGGGCTTTTGCAAAAGGCAAGGGACAGG
>MAXL01000474.1 GCA_001751005.1 Desulfobacterales bacterium S5133MH16 | reverse complement strand
TCAAATTTTAATCCTCGAAATACTACCAGTATTACTGTGGTTAAAATTTTCGTCTTCCTTGATCTTAACGAAAAATCCTAGTTTTCGTTCGGGCACTATTTACGAAAGCATTCCGGTCAAGGTTTGGAATTCTCTCAAATCATCCAGCAATTGTGCTGTGTCTTCATAAAACCAGTTGGCGCCTTTAGAAAAATGCATCAACACCCTGTTGAGGGATTCGGGTATGTAAGAGTAAATTTTTTTGAGATTGGCAACGCGGTTGTTAAACACGATATTTAGATCTTCTTCCAATAGCACGTCCAAAGCAGGATGATCCTGTTTTTTCAGGTCCGGCAGCAACACATCCCCCATACCCGCCATAAAAATTAAAATATTACCCAGACCAAAGAGATCGTAACCGTATATGTTTTCCCGATGGCGATAGTTAAAATCATAATCAATCCATCGGTAGCGCCCGCTATCGCGGTCGATCAATATATGGTCGCGCCGAATATCCCCGTGTTTTTCGCCATGGTTGTGAAGGAAGCGGACGGCATCAATACATTCCATGAAATTATTTAAAATTCCAGGGAATCGATCGTAAAAATAGGTCTGATGATCCATATCCATATCCGATACATGGTGAGACAGGGGTTTGCCTTTGATAAAATCGAGAACGCGAACCAGATTGCCTTTCTCATCCTCGATGGAATATCCATGCATGAAGTTTTTATGGTCGGCCACCAGATCCAGGATACGGGCCTCTTTTCTGGGACTGCGGTAACACTCGAAGGCGATGCCTCCGATATGAGCCATAAACTTTTCGTAAAAAACGAGCTTGATGATCTTCGGGCTTCCGCTGTTAAGGTCAATGGCGCGTTTCACCCAAAACTTAACCTCGTCATCAAGCCCGAACCGGCCTTCTTTGGCATTGTGACGAATAAGGTAAGGTCTATCGCCAAGAAGAACCACATCACCATATTCTACACGAAAATAATCTGTGGTGTCCGTATGAATTCGAAAATGATGGGAGTCCCGGGAGATGGGCAGCCACCGGGAAGCCATTTGCCTGAGATTGTCCTGAGAAACAGATGTTGTCATTTAGCTAATCTTTTCAACTTTTACCGCACAAACTTTGTACTCGGGAGTTTTACCGATAGGATCAAAAGCAGGATTCGTTAGACGATTGGCCGGTGCCTCAATGAAGTGAAATGCAATGAAAACAACTCCTTTGGGCGACCTCTCGGTTACTTTAACAGCAATATTAATATCGCCCCTTCGGGAACTAACTCGTACAATTTCTTCCTCTTCAATCCCCAATTCAAAGGTATCGGCAGGATTCATCTCAACATAAGCATTGGGATACCGAAAGTTTAACCCCTCATCCTTACGTGTCATCGTTCCTGTATGATAGTGATAAAGTACTCGGCCGGTACTGAGGAGTAATGGGAACTCTTCATCAGGAAGTTCAGCCGGTGGAATAAATTCGATAGCATGGAACAATCCTTTTCCTCTCACAAATTTCCCCTTATGGAGATATGGCGTCCCCGGATGATCTTCAGCAGGGCATGGCCACTGCAATCCTCCCTCCTGCGCTATCCGCTCATAGCTCATGCCGGCATAGCTCGGGGTAACCCTCCTCATCTCGGAGAAGATATCCTCTGCTGATTCATATGCCATTTCATACCCCATTTTTGTCGCCAGTTCGGCAATAATCTTCCAATCGGGATGTGCTTCTTCAAGGGGCTCTATGGCCTTGGTTATTCTCTGTACCCTGCGCTCGGTATTGGTAAAGGTACCGTTTTTCTCAGCGAAACTCACCGCCGGCAACACCACATCCGCCAATTTCGCCGTTTCAGTCATAAAAATATCATGAACTACCATAAAGTCCAGATTACCTAAAGCCTTCTCTACATGGTTCAAGTCAGGATCACTTACCAGAGGGTTTTCACCCATAATATACAAGGCCTTAAGATCACCTTTCGCAGCAGCTATTATCATATCCGTAAGTGTGAGTCCTGGTTGGGAAGATAGCGAACTCACTCCCCAGGCTTGTTCAAATTTTGTACGAATATCTTTATGTTCTACCTGCTGATAGGCGGGATACACATTGGGTAAGGCACCAAGGTCACAGGCACCCTGGACATTATTTTGACCTCTCAGGGGATTCACGCCGCCACCTTCAATCCCAATATTGCCGCAAATCATTGCCAGGTTGGCAAGCGATTTAACATTATCGGTACCCGTAGTATGCTGGGTAATCCCCATTGCATAATAAATCGATCCCCGCTTAGCCTCGGCATAGAGCCGAGCTGCTTTTCGGATATCATCCCGGGGTACCCCGGTGATCTCTTCGACATATTCCGGATTATATGATTTGACGGCCTCTTTTAGTACCTCAAAGTTCTCAGTTCTCTCATTAATGTACCCCTTGGCAACCAGTCCTTCCTCAATCATGACGTTCATCAACCCGTTAATCAATGCAACATCGGTCCCGGGCTTTTGCCGTAGCCAGATATCAGCAAAGCCAACCATATCAATCTCTCGGGGATCAGCAACAATAAGCTTTGCTTTGCCCTCAATCACCGCCTGTTTCATTTTAATCGAAACAACCGGATGGTTCTCCGTGGTGTTTGTTCCTATCAGAAACATGCAGTCGGTTGTATAGATTTCATCAATAGAATTGGTCATGGCTCCACTTCCAAATGCAGCGACAAGACCTGCCACTGTAACGGAGTGTCAGAGCCGTGCGCAGTGATCGATGTTGTTGGTACCAATCACCGCGCGCATAAATTTCTGCATGAGGTAGTTTTCCTCATTAGTACAACGGGCTGAACTTAGGCCACCAATACTGTTAGAACCATATTTGTTTTTTATTTCTCCCAAACGGCTCACCACGATGCCCAACGCTTCATCCCATGAGGCCTCTCTAAATGATCCATTTTCCTTAATCAACGGCGTTGTTAATCGGTCCTCGTGGTGAATAAAATCGTAACCAAACCTTCCCTTGACACAAAGGCTCCCTTTATTAACCACGCCATCCTCAGTTCCCGTAATCTTAACAACCTTTCCGTCAACAACGTGCAGGTCAATGCTGCAGCCGGTTCCGCAATAAGCACAGGTGCTGGTAACCACCTCTGCATCCCAGGGTCTGCCGCCAAACCGTGCCTTCTGTTCCACCAGCGCCCCGGTGGGACAAACCTGAACACACTCACCACAAAACACACAAGTAGAATCTGCATAATCCTTGTCATCGGCTGTAACGATCTTCCCCCGGTGTCCTCGGTATCCGAAATTGATAACATTGTTCACCTGAACCTCGTTACATGCCCGTACACATCTGCCACAAAGTACACATTTATTAAGGTCACGAAAAATCATCGGGTTTGAATTATCAATGGGCCAAGTTGGCTGATTTATGGGGAATAGAGGCTGTTCTATCTTGAGCTCATAGGCCAAATCCTGAAGCTCACACCTTCCATTGCCCTCACAGTGCAAACAGTTATGATCACCCCCGGCAAGCAGTAGTTCCACAACCATCCTTCGTGCCTCAAGAACGCGCTCGCTCTTAGTGTATACCACCATACCCTCCCTCTCTACAGGAGTGGTACAGGCTGTCATCAAACTCTGTGCTCCTTCAATCTCAACCACACAAACGCGACACGCACCCACAACACGAAGTCTGGGATGGTAGCAAAGCGTAGGAACATGGATACCGTTTTCCTGACATATCTCAAGAATAGTTTCCCCTTTTTCTGCCCTAATTTTCCTACCATCAATCGTAATCGCAACCTCACTCATGCTTTAGTCTCCTTCTCCCGCTTTTCTTTTATGCATTCATTGAATTCAGAAAATCTTGATTATTCTTTGTTCCATTCATTTTATCGAGCAAAAATTCCAAACTGTCAACCGGATTTAAGGAAGATAGCAGTTTTCTTAAAATCC
>MAXL01000473.1 GCA_001751005.1 Desulfobacterales bacterium S5133MH16 | reverse complement strand
GAGCCTAGACCGGCCAGGGGCTTGAACATTTTCTTGCTTGCACCGCAGATCGGGCATTTCCAGTCGTCCGGCAGGTCGGCAAATTGAGTCCCTTTGGGAATCTTCCCTTTCCTGTCACCCTTGTCCGGGTTATATATATATCCGCAATTTACAGTCTGACACTGGTACATCTCTTCAGGTTCCGCCATTTTTTCTCCTTGTGTTTGTTATTGATTATTTCATTTAATACAATTGTTTCGCGATGCTATTCCAGTTTCTCGGCGATTTCACGGCCGTAGTCCTGGGCCATTTTTCCCTCTTTTTATATCCTTTTATCGATTCCGTTAACCTGACAATCCGGTGTATAACAGGTATTGTCAAGAAACTCGCATTTTTCTTTGCAGGATGGACACCGGTCAGGTGGTGTATCAGCTTCCAGCGTATATCCGCAATTCCCACATTTCCAACTCGCCATATGATCACCTCCTTTATGCTTTCCACAACCCATGAATATTGCAGTACTCACGGGCCGTAATCTGGTCTGCAGTCACAGCGAAAGTTGCTTCGGGAGTTTCCCCGGGATTGAGATACTGACGGTAAGTCTTGCCGTTCGCAATAATTTCAACCCATTCAATCCAATGTTTCTCTTCCATGGGATGGGCAACTTCTCCCACCTTAACCTTCACGCCGTCGTCGACTTTTTCAATTACCGGGACATGCTTCTCTTTGGCCGCATCAACCGTATTTTCCACTAGTAAGTTCATGGGTTGGCCGCAGCACACAAGGTTGCCCTTGCCGGCATGGAGCACTTCAATGATATTTCCACATACGCCACATTTGTACACCTCAAGTCTTTTAGCCATTTTTTATTTCCTCCTTTAAGAATATAGGACACAGATTTACACAGACGAACACAGATAGTTTTATATTAAATATCCTGATAATCTGTGGTTATCTGTGTCCTTATTTAATTTAGTAGTTCTCTCCTAGCAGTTCAAAATGTGCCTGGGGATGATCACAGGCTGGACATACTTCCGGAGCTTCGCTTCCTTCATGCAGATAACCGCAGTTGCGACAGCGCCATGTAACCTTTTCATCCCTTTTAAATACCTTGCCGGCTTCTATGTTGGCAGCAAGGTCCACATACCTTTTTTCATGCTGTTTTTCCGCAACTGCAATCGCTTCAAATACCGATGCTATTGTATCAAACCCTTCCTCACGAGCTGTTTTTGCAAATTCCGGATACATCTCAGTCTGCTCATAATGTTCTCCTGCTGCCGAATCCTTCAGGTTTTCCAGGGTCGTACCGATAACACCTGCGGGAAACGCTCCTGTTATTTCAACTTCCCCGCCCTCTAAAAATTTAAACAATCTTTTGGCATGTTCTTTTTCCTGGTCGGCTGTTTCAGTAAAAATTTCTGAAATTTGAACATAGCCTTCCTTTTTGGCCTTACTTGCAAAATAGGTATAGCGATTTCTTGCCTGAGATTCACCCGAAAATGCGGTTAAGAGATTTTTTTCTGTTTGAGTTCCTTTTAAGCTCCCCATGTTTTTCCCCCCTTTTTTCTATTTTTGTACTAATGTGTTTATCGGTTAAAAACACAACCCATTCTATTCAAAGTTATTTTTCCACCAGCCTTTCTTAATATGGTTTTCCTTTTCTTTTTCCGCGAGCCTTCTGAGTTTATAGCCAGAATCAAGCAAAACACCGTAAAGAATACCGCAACCGGTATCTTCTCTTTCCGCGTCTCCAATTTTTGCAAGTTCGATCATTTCATCTGTCAACTGAAGGGTTCTTTCGATATTTCTATTACAAGGCTTCACAGATATTTTATCTCCATTTATGAGTTATATTTTTATCATTATCTTTTATTCTTCAGAAATCAAAATTCGTGCCAAGAATGAATGTCGTATAATATTCTTAGTAATACCTTGAAAAATAAGGTTTTTACAACTTCTTACGGACTTAAACCCTATTCCAAACTTAGAACTCAGGTGATATATAACCATACCTTAAAACAAGTTCTGATTAATTTTCGTTTCGAAAATATCTGTAACTATACGTATTTATATAAAATAGAGCCATGCGAGTGCTGTCTCATAATCCTTTGTGATACAGGTTTGTCTCACAGGACAAATCGGAAAAAATTTACTTAATATTTCTCGCTAAAAGCCGGATGAGAAATTCGGGTTAGGGTATCCGTTGACCGCTTTCCGAGTTAAATATTTACACGTCAATTCCGGAAAAAAGCTCCGTGCTGATGTAACGTTCTCCGGTACTTGGTAATATCACTACCATGCATTTGCCTTTTGACTCTCTCCGTTTTGCAATTTTAAGGGCAGCAGCCATGGCGGCACCCGATGAAATGCCGCAGAGAATACCCTCTGTTTTTGCCAACATCCGTGATGTATCAAATGACTCATCATTAGATACCGTGACGATTTCATCTATTATTGCTGTATCCAGTACATGAGGAATAAAACCTGCGCCAATGCCCTGAATCTTATGAGGCCCGGCCTTTCCTCCGGATAATACCGGAGAATCTTCAGGTTCAACAGCAATAGCTTTAAAGGTCGGTTTTCGCGATTTTATCATCTGGGCCACACCGGTTATGGTACCGCCAGTGCCAACACCTGCAACCAGTATATCCACCCTGCCGTCGGTATCTTTCCATATCTCTTGTGCGGTGGTCTCCCTGTGGATTTTCGGATTGGCCGGATTCCTGAACTGGTCGGGCATAAATACGTTCTTTTGCGAATCTATAATCTCTTCTGCCTTAGTAATAGCCCCTTTCATACCTTCGGAACCCGGCGTAAGGACAAGTTCCGCCCCAAGGTGTTTAAGCAGTTTTCTTCTTTCCATACTCATCGTGTCCGGCATGGTGAGGCAAAGACGATACCCCTTTGCCGCACAGATAAAGGCTAGCGCAATACCCGTGTTTCCGCTGGTGGGCTCCACCAATAGTGTATCCGGACCGATCAATCCTTTGGCCTCTGCTGTATCAATCATTGATGCGGCAATCCGGTCCTTAACACTTCCTAACGGATTGAAAAATTCAAGCTTGGCAAGTATCTCGGCATTTAGGCCTTGAGTAATGGTATTGAGCCGTACCAGAGGTGTTGCACCAATTGTTGCGCTGATGTTGGAAAATATTTTCATCGCT
>MAXL01000472.1 GCA_001751005.1 Desulfobacterales bacterium S5133MH16 | reverse complement strand
GAGAACCGTAGAAAAGGCATTTTCCAGTGTGCAAAAACTTTCCGGAATACTTCGTGAAAAATATGACATTTAGACCTAAGGGCTTACGCAAAATCTGAAATCTGGACACTGAAATTGACTGAAGATGAAGAAAACCATCTCGCCAGACTCGAGGAGATGTACGAAAGCGTTTATATGAAAGACAACTTATGAAATCTTTTTTAACGATGAACAAACAGATGTCTGGCCACAAATAGAAGTTTAATTGCTGTGAAATAGAAGGAGAAAAACAATGGTGACTTTTACCGATCAGGAATGGATATACAGTCAGATAGTAGATTTTGCCCAAGATGGTATTCTGTTTGCCGATCGAGACGGGATTATCAGACTATGGAATTCAGGAGCGGAGACGATATTTGGCTACAACGCCCGGGAAGCTCTGGGGCAAAATCTGGACCTGATTGTTCCCGAGAAACTGCGTGAGCGGCACTGGGAGGGCTATCGCAGGGTGATGGAAACCGGAGAAAGCCGCTACGGAAAAGAGCTGCTTAAAGTACCTGCCATCCATAAGGATGGAAAGCGAATATCCGTGGAGTTTACCATCATTCTTGTACGGAACCGTCGAAACGAAATTCTTGGCAGTGCCAGCATCATGAGGGATGTCACGGAACGCTGGCAAAAAGAAAAAGAGTTGAATGAACAAATAAAATCCCTTGAAAATCAATTGAAACTGTAAAATCATACCGGGTCTGACCCTGGAAGTTTCACCCGAATATTTCATGAAAATTCACTATTTACAGCATGTCCCGTTTGAAGATGTTGAATCCGCTTATCACCTGTTAATTAAGCTTGGAGTAAAGACGAGTCAAATTAAAAACATATGGGGAGCAAAAGCATTCTACTTTTTTGATCCTGAAGGTTACCGTGTTGAGCTTTGGGCATAATGGATATTAGGGGAAGCAAATCACACTTTTATTTTGCGAGCGTAGCCGATGAAGAAGCGAAATGCATTTCGGTCATTATACAGATACTGCAATGAAAAAAAGCTATCAGTGGCCTGATTTTTTTATGATACCATAATACGATATCACAAAACGGTAGTTGTAGTGATTACTGCAATGTATATGGAATCGGAAAAGCAATATTGAAGGTTGTGATATCATATTCCAAAATTTGAACTGTCCAGGGGTGTATTGACCAGTTTACATAAATCCGCCCAAGGACTGCTTTTAAGACCTGAGATAGCATCCTTTCTGGTGAAGATATCATCCTCCTCAAAAACCTGTGATATGTCTGACCAACCTTAGGTTTTGTGGATAGATCTGAAAACAAAAAGAGGGGAATGGAATCAGCATTCTGCAATTTTTAAATATACGCTTCCGGTCAACCATGATAGCCGGATGTTACGATCAATTGACAGGGATCAATAAAAATTCGGATGAACAGCCGATTCCTACTCTTGCTCATCCGAAGCAGGAGGTGGCGCTTTCTTTTTTTCTTTCTTTTCCTTCTTTGCGGGAGCACCCTTGGCGATCTTTGCCGACGGCTTATCAGGGGTGTTCTTTTTGGCAGCCAGTTTTTCTGTTTTGGTTTGGACTTTATCAGCGTTTAACTTCTCCTGGGCGGCAATACAGGCCAGGCGGTAATTTGCTTTGCGGATGTCGGCCCTCATTTTTTTGATAAAGCTGTCGCGTTTAATCGCGACGGCGTCCAAACCTTTCTCTTTGAGAGAAGACATACGGGTTACAAGTTTATCACCGGCGACTTTCTTATGACCTTCTAGAAATCCCTTTCTTTTGAGACTCATAGTAAATTTTCCTCCTGCTTCATAGTATAAGCTTTTTTACATATCGATAACGGCATTCCACTATAAATCGTAGCGGCTGTCAAATAGAATATAATAAAAAGAGGGACGCAGTTTAGTTTTGCAGTTTACAGCTTTTTATTGCTAAGCGGTACGCCCCCAGGTTTCTAACAATTCATACTCGTAAACAAAACTCCATGTAGAAACTGATCGTTTAAGATATCTCTTCAAACCTTCAGGATATCAGCCGGCCTCATAACCTTCGATATGTCTGACATCTGAGCTTGGCTCTGATTGCATACAGATGCTAACGATCGCCGGATCTGTACCATTTAAATATTCTGTTTCTGTATGATGATGCAAAGAGAGCAAATTGCAAATCAGTAAGGGTAATACCCTGATTTTGCTGCCTTTCAAAACCTGAAAAAAACGGGGTCAGGCTTTCATTCTTGACAGTTTTACCAGACATCAACTATATTTTTAATTGACAAAACATACCTAATGGGTATAATTAATATACCATGCATTTTGAATTTGACCCTATAAAATCAAAAAACAATAAAAAGAAGCATGGAATTGATTTTATTGAAGCTCAAGCGCTTTGGGATGATCCCGACTTATTGGAAATCCCGGCGAGAACGACTGATGAACAGAGATTTTTGGTTATTGGAAAGATAGAAGCAAAACACTGGTCAGGGGTTATCACTTATCGTAGTGAGAATATTATAAGAATTATCTCTGTGCGTCGGGCGAGAGATGAGGAGATGGAGCTTTATGAAAGCTAAAGACTTTGATAAGAAGTTTGATGAGGGAGTGAGCATTGTAAAGCATCTGGATCTTTCAAAAGCCAGACGACCTAAACAGGAGCAAAAAAGAGTCAATGTCGATTTCCCTCTCTGGATGATTCAGTCTCTGGATAAAGAGGCCAAGCGACTCGGTGTTCCCCGGCAGTCAATCATCAAGATTTGGCTTGCAGAGAGATTGCAGAAATCCTCAGCCTGATAGTATTCGAACAAACCATTGCAGACCATTCGTCAAAGAAAAAATACAATATACGAGGGATAAGAATAACGGTATCTGCCATTGTAAGACAGTAGGCAGACACCAGTCCTGATGAAATATATAAACTTCGTTAATTCTGACGGTCTCGTAAAAAGTCCAACTTCTGCGTTATGCTGCATTTCATAATCATTCAATGTACGAAAAGTACGCCTCATGATTACAAAATTTGCACGCCTTGAATTTGAACTTTTTACGAAACCGTCTAAATCGGACTTTTTACGAGTTTATTAATTCTGAAACGTCTCTTTTGTCAGGAAGGTGCAAATCAGTGATAAAACAGAGGCGCCTAAAAGAATAAGAATTAGCATTGAGTAGGCCTCAAGGGAATATCCTCCTGCATCGGATTTAGGATAAGCATCTAAAACCCGTCCTAAAAGCGGCATAAACACGGCTCCTCCTAAAAAAGGGAAGATATTTACAAAACCGGTTGACGTGCCGGCAATCTCTGTGGGGAAAAGCTCTTTGATAATGGTAAACCCAAGTATTACAACAGATGACGAACATATGGAAAAAACAAAAAACAGGATATAAAGCGCAATCCGTGAAAGGCCCACAGGATAAATGCTGAGAATGACGAGCTCTATGACCAGCACTAAATTACACAAAATAAAAGGTTTCTTGCGACTTTTCATTATTTTATCGGAAAAAAATCCCAGAGGGGGACTTCCGATAATCATGCCCCATGCAATCATACTAAGAACCATGCCGGCCTGGGCCCTGGTCATTCCGTAGACATCCATAAGATAAGGTCCGCCCCATAGTGCTCCAAAACCGAAAAATACCCCGCAATCAAAAAAGAACCAAATAGCCACCGGCCAGAAATATTTTTCTGATACCACTCGGCGGGCCCCTTCCAACAGCGGTATCTGCTTTAATGGCCGGGAGGCTTGCCCGTTTTCCTGATCCAATTTGGCAAGGGAAGGCCAGCCTTTATCTTCGGGCCGGTCTCTGACAATAAACCATACCAGAGCCACGATGACGAAAGTGCAGCAACCAATAAATTCGAAACAGATGCGCCATCCGAAAAATAGTGTCGTTACGGCAAGAAGCCATGTGGCCGCCAGAACGCCGATTCCTCCCACCGCATTTAGAATGCCTGTCATGAAAGCAAACTCGTGAGGCCGAAACCACTGGGAAAAGATTTTCATGGTGGGGATGAAGACCATGGAAACACCCAGTCCCACCATAACTCTTCCTATAAAAGCAACTTCTATGGTCGGCGCAAACCCAAAAATAATGCTTCCGGCGGAAGCGATGATTAAAAAAAAAGTTACGGATTTCCTGGGGCCCAATGAATCCGAGAGGAGTCCGGCGGGAAACTGCATAACCGCATAGCAGTAAAAATAAATGGAGCCCAGGAAGCCCATAACACTGGCGGTTGTCTGAAAATCAGTTATCAGGTCATTCGCGACCACGGAAAGCGAAAGACGATGGAAATAAACAAAAAAATAGGCAAGCGCAAGTACAATAAAAATCAGCCACCTGAAACGCATTACCTTCCCGGCTAAATCTTGGATCATTCTTTTTCTCCATAAAAGAGGCAGAGCCTTTGTCGCGTTATAAAAGAGTCATTGCCTACTTATCGAGTCCCAGTGTGGAGGCGGGTATTTATACGGTTTTTTTTCGTTTTGCCATTTCCTCTGCCCGGAGTTCCTTTTTTAAGATTTTGCCCACATTGGTTTTGGGCAGATCATCTCTGAATTCAATTTCTGT
>MAXL01000471.1 GCA_001751005.1 Desulfobacterales bacterium S5133MH16 | reverse complement strand
TCAACGTACGATAAGTACGCCTCATGATTACAAAATTTGCACGCCTTGAATTTGAACTTTTTACGAAACCGTCTAAATCGGACTTTTTACGAAAACATTAATCTTTGATCCATTTGCAAAAAGTCGAATTTATAAAACGTTTGGTGTCTAATATTTTGTCGGAAATCATAAAAAACAGGTCATGTCAACTAACAATAATAAAAATATTGACCTGAAATTCGCAAAATGTTAATTAAAATTCAACTTGCCCGGAGGGATGGCTGAGTGGTCGAAAGCGGCGGTCTTGAAAACCGTTGAGTGTAACAGCTCCGTGGGTTCGAATCCTACTCCCTCCGCCATTTTCGTTAATTGGTTAATTGGTAAAATATGTCTTAATTTCAAACGCATATGACTCTTAAATGCTTCCAATCGATCAATTAACCATTTTACTGTAACTGGAGAGATGGCCGAGTCGGCTGAAGGCGCTCGCCTGCTAAGCGAGTGAGGGGTGAAAGCTCCTCCGAGGGTTCGAATCCCTCTCTCTCCGCCAAAAAAAAACAAAAAGCCCGATTTAAAAGTCGGGCTTTTTTATTTTTACATTAAAAACTCAGGGTTCGCGCAAAAATAACTTCGCAGAATTGGCGCTCAGATTTGGTTCAGGTTTGGCTGATCCGAGAGAGCAAAACCACAGGAATAGCGAGCTATTTCGCGGCCAATTTTATAAGATCGGGTGCGAGCGAGGTATCAGCCAAAGATGGGCTGAAGCTGAGATGTAAAAATGTGAAGTTATTTTTGCGCGAGCCCTTAAAGTTCACGAAAAAACAGATTAAGCTCTGTCCATTCCACCCATCATCTGGTCCTTGTAAATCTCATAATATTTAAAGACCTTTTTGATATAAAACCGGGTTGCTTTGAAAGGGGGGATCCCCTGATAATGCCTTACGTTTCTGCTCCCGGCATTGTATGCCGCAAGTGCCAGTTCAACGTCCCCGTCAAATTGGGTAACAAGCTGTTTGAAATACCGTACTCCGCCGCTTATGTTTTGTTTGGGGTTGAAGGCATCCTCCACACCCAGCTCCTGGGCGGTTGCCGGCATCAGCTGCATAAGGCCTTTTGCACCTTTTTTGGAAATTGCTCTGGTATTATATCCGGACTCTGCCATAATCATCGCTTTTACAAGAGCAGGATCGACCTGGTGGCGAATGGCCGCTTGAATGACAATGGGGTGTAAGAGGCGTTCGGCTTTCTTACCGCCAATGGATGATAACCTGTATTCCGCGTCGGCATAATCGTATTCTTCTATCAGAGACGGGGAGTTCGTTATCTTTGAAATCGCCGGCATTTTATTGAGCGCCCCGGCAGGATTAGGACTATTAGGTATGGAGACAATAGATACACCTACAATCAGTATGGAAATGAATAGAAATTTCACAAGTCCTACTGATAATAGCTGTATGGTTGTTTTTTTATCCATTATAGATCCCATTCTCGTTAGTTGATTACTTAACGATATCTGTATAAAGAAAAAAATAGAATCTTTAACTATAATTTTTATTTTTTGTATGTCAAGCAAAAAAAGACTACAATATATTGTGCTTAAATATCGGGTTGTGCATATAAAATCTATAAATTAACAAACGACCTTAGTCTGTTGAGATTAATTTGATCGTAATCTTTTCCATTTTTTTGTTTGGGAGTTTCAATAATTTTCGGAATATCAATGAACCGTCTGTCGTTCATCAATAATTCAAATGCCTTGATGCCGATAAGTCCTTCACCGATGTGTTGGTGTCGGTCAACCCGTGATCCAAGTTCTTTTTTGGAATCATTTAAATGGATAAGATAAAGATTTTCAATGCCTATTATTGCGTCAAAAGCATCAATTGTCCGGCCGTATGAATTCGGGGTACGTATATCGTAGCCGGCGGCAAAAATATGTGCCGTATCTAGACAAACTCCGACCCGGTTGCTATTTTCAACCTTGTTCATAATTGAGGCAATCTGTTCAAAGGTATGCCCCAAATTTGAGCCTTGCCCTGCGGTGGTTTCAAAGAGAAGGCGCGTTTGCACGCCGGGGGTTTGGAAAAATATTTTATTTATGCTTTCTGCGATTTTCCGTATTCCCTGGTTTTCGCCCTTTCCCATGTGAGCCCCGGGGTGAAGAACCACAAATGGGATGCTGAGCATTGAAGATCTGACAAGCTCATTTTTAAGGGCATTGTATGACATGGCATGCTTTTTCTTTTCATGGGTTGCCAGGTTGATCAGATAAGAAGTGTGGGAAGCGATTGCGGTTATTTCGGTAATTTTCCTGACCCGGTCAAAACAGTCTATCTCGTCCTGGGATAATGTTCGTTCTTTCCAAGTATTGGAGTTTTTAGTAAAAATCTGGAGTGCATTGCAGCCATAAGCCTGAGCCTCATAGAGGGCATTGTGCAGACCCTTTGAAATGGAAAAATGGGCACCCAGCAGGCACGAAGTCTTTTTGGTTGAGTATCCGCATTTTCTCATTGGCTGCGGGGTCTTTCTTCAAGATCATAAGGTTTCGAATTTTGAATTTCGGTTAAAGAGTATTGCACGTGATACTTTTATTAAGGCATGGGCTCAATTTCAACATGAATCGGTTCTATATGTTGATGAATCGGTACACACTCGCCGGAGTATCTGATCTTTGTCAAATTCAATTTGAATAAGAATTCTGCTTTCCATTCGCTCCCGTCAGATGATGTTCCGGTGATTACTGTTTTTCTATACCTGTCCCCGCTCCATACGCGCTCCGGGTTTCCAGTGCGGATACATTCACACCCACTGGAACATCCTGTGGCGGTTATGGTAGTATTTTCTTTAATTATTTGGTCTGTGGCCATTGATAAAAGCTTGGCATCGTCCATACTAACATTTGGAGACGCAACTTCTTGTACTAAATGGGGATTTGATGCCTTCCATTCCACAATTTCGCATTTATTATCACATCTCATAACACCCTCCTAATTTTTAAGTGTTGAAAAAGCCAAATTGATTCTTGATAAAAAGTATTGTAAAATTTTTAAGATGTTAAATTAGGATGATCCTCTCGTTTAGAGATCCGGAAAACTGCTTCCTGGCTGCGTATCCGGTTTCAAAAACCTTCTTGTTGAGTCTCCTTATCTTGGCATTGGCTGCGGGGTCCTTCTGTTGAGGCACGTTATTGAGTATTCCCTGTATGGCCGCTTTTTTGGGCAAGTGTATGAATCGATCGTCCTTTCTTATCTTAAGATCCGCCGCGATAACTCCCAACGAGAACGGGCCCTTCAAAATACCTAGAACCTTATGTTTCTTAAAGTCAAAAAATACCAACCTCAAGTCATGGCCTTGGTCGATGACTTCCTCAAACCTTTTAAGATACTCATCTCGAGTGAGATATCTCGGGCCTTTTCGGCTGGCGGTAACCAAAATCGGCTCATCCACATAGAAATCAGCCACAACAGTAAGCCCCCTGGGAAAAGATGTTTGAAAGTCTCCCGCCGTATAGACGGCTCGCCAGGCCTCGGAAAGATCAAACCCGTTGACATAGTCCACACAATGGGGCACGGAACCTTTGACTTCATTTTCACGGATCATCACATCCACGCAAAGTGGACCGCCGGCCTGAGCCAGACCCCGGCACTGGTGAATGGCCGCATGAAAACCCGCTTCAATGGCTGCGTCCGCCTGTATGTTCGACAGCGTAAGGTAGCCGGAACCGCCAATGGATGGATTGGTGATGGTTAGCTGTTTTTCTTTAGCCATGCCTTCCTCCTAAGTCTTTTTAAGTTCGGTCATGCTGATTGAAGTCGAAAAGCTTGGGCCCTCGAAACTCAGGGCACCAACCGGGCAGGGAAACTGGATACACGCCCCGCAGCCGAAGCATTTGCCGGGGTCGTTGTCGAGCAGTGCATGGCACCTGAGCCCGATGCCGCAAAGCCGGCACTTGAACTTGGGTAGATCCTTGAGTTTTTCAGGCTCTTCCCGGGCCACCCGCTCTCTTTCTTTGGCAAACTTAAGATCCAGGCACTCATCGGACCTTATAAAATGACCCATCCGGATACCTGAATTCTTGGCATCTTTCCCCATGTCCAGCACGCAGACCCCGTCTGCCACCACCATTATTTTTTCCTTGTTGAGATACCGGCCGTAAAGTTCCTTGAAGAGTTCGGCGTTGTCATTCACGCGGTATGGGTTTATATGGATCATCTCAAATCCAAAGGCCGAACCTTCCTTGTCGAAATCCACTTCAAGGGGGATCTGGCCGCCGGTCATCCGGATGTTATAGTTATTGTAGATGACGTTAATGGCGCCGAACTTTTTGTTTTTGGCGGCGAACTTGATGCCGCTGATATTAAAATTATAAGCGCCGTCTCCTGATGCGGTCACCACAATCTGTTTCTCGGAGCAGGATTCCTTGATCCCGTCACCGACTATGGCGCCACTGCCCATACAAAAGATTGCATCCACTATGCCGTATGCATGGTAGCCCTGAAGATTGCCGCATCCTCTGTCAGCCGCATAGATGAGTTCATACCTGTCTTTGCCTTTGAGTTTCAGCTGCCGGTTAAACCGTCGCATGCCCTCACGCACGGACCAGGAAACCTTGGTATCCCCGCAACCCGAGCAATTTGAAACCGGTCGCAGGTAGGTTATTTCATCCGCTGCTTTGTGTTTTGGAGCAGGGTTTTGCTTGGAAGACATGTTTGTACCTCCTTTAAACATTCAAAATATGATCGATATAGGAAAACCGTTCGTATATTCTGGGCTCGTAAGGAATGCCGAGGTCCAAAATTTTTACTTCGAGGTTCCGCCGGTTTACCAGGTCTAAAAGTTGAAGGTATATTACCCGCCCGTAGCCCTCTTCGAACACATAGATCTTTTCGATGGGATGCTTTGAAACCAGATTCTCATAAAGGGCCCCGGGTTGGGGAAATACAAGGTTGCTCTCTATTACCACAACATCCCCGTATTTTTTTAAAAGACGGTCCTTAAGAGCCGGGTCGTCATCCACCAGGCGAAAGTCCTCCCTGAAGGGGCCGTTCACTACCAGCATGGCCTTGGGCTCGGTGCCGTATTCCGTCACTCGGTTCCCCAAAAACTCGAAGTTTTCTATAATTTTTTGTTTGAACAGGGGCATCAGTTTTGAATGAAATTTTCTTTCTCTGGGGCGGATGTGGGGGCCGATGGTGACCAAATGTTTGGGGTCCCTGGTGAAGCCCTTGCGCCGATGATTTACCTCCATGTCCAGATCCACCACCGGGTCCACGGAAACCTCCCGGTAGGAGAGATCATAGTTCATGATCACCGCAAACGGAACACCCAATTCCTCGAAGAGTCGATAGCAGTTCTTGACGGTCGTGTGAGCGGTGCTGGGGGAGTGAAGTTCCAGGGTAGGAATTCTAAAATGAAACCCGAAGAGGACCTTGTTGTCCTGCATAGTCTGTGAGGATGTGCCCTGACGGTCATCCCCTGAGGCAATACCCAGCCCCCCGGTATACGGAACAACATTAACCGCAACCCGAAGCGCATCCGCCGCAGTATTTGCGCCCAGGTGCTTGAAGGAACACATTACTCTGGAGCCTACGGGAATTCGCTTTTCCTTGTCTTTGGCAAAGACCGTATCGCCATAAACCAGGTCCCATTCTTCTTCAGTAAGGAACTCCCGCTTTTTAAAATCCGCTTTGCAGATTACAGCTCCCAGTGCCAGCGCAGCAGCGTTGTCCTCGTTGGTGGTCGTTCCCCAGTGAGCGGCAAGCTGGTAGCCGGTTTGATCCAACATTTCACCCACTCTGATGGTAAAAGGATTTGTCTTAGGAATATTCCCCGCCAGTTGCTCGAAGCTCCCCTGGACGTCCGAAATGGGTGCTCCCGGATAACCCGTTGTTACCCGCACTCCCGCCTCTAAGACTCCCCGAGCGATGGCCTGGTTGCCCGAAAGCCTCATCCTGCCTAAATCAAAACTTGCAATATTTTCCATTGACTCACCTCTCTAACCGTATATTTCATGAATAAAGTATGACGGTTTGGTAATGTGAATTGGACTTTTAACGAATTAATCAAATCTATTATTTGCTAAAAAAACTTTTATGTCGCTTTAAATCCATTTTCAATGCCTTGGGAATTCTATAAGTAGGTTAAAATAGAAGATAAAAAGATATTCTGATCCGATTCAAGATATAAGGACTTTCCCAATAAAAAAGGTATGAAAAAGTACTTATAACAGAACAACAATACGTTTTCAATATATTTTTTGGATAATAAAAAAAATATCGTGCAAGATATATTGCTTTGATTTGCCTATGAGGGGATAATTTGTTTTAAAAATTTAAAGGGAAAAATAGACGAACATATTGAATTTGTCTAAACATCTGACATTAGATATTGACAAAATTTTTCTATTCTAATATATTTAAAGCTTAAACAGCTTGATCAAGGCGAATGTCAACGGGCCTTCCCACAAGGAAGGCCCTCACGTTTGGCTTGAAAGGAATCCTATCCTTCCTTCGCAGCCTTATCTTCCCAAAAAAGGAAGTGTTTTACCTGTTAGAAATTCGGGTAAAAACCGTTCCACTTATTCCGGCCATTATAGTTTCTTTAAATCGAGGCTGAAAATGTTCCCGGGTATTGTGAGCGTTAGAGCAAGCTTTTTTAACATATCATCAATTTTAGAGAATTTATTAGATCAATTCTAAGACCGAGGAAATCCATTATATTCGGATTTCTTCAAGGTCCGGAAATTGATAAATACAGTGAAGGAGCACCGATCCATGAGACCAAAAATAGACATATTTACTCTTTTAGATCAACTTCCCTATCGCAGGAAGAAAGAAAAAGAAAAGATAGTTCAACCGGACTGGAAGGCAGAGTGGGAGCGGTTCGATGCCAAAAAACTTTTTGAGTTTGATCTTGCCGCTATTCCTGAAGAAAAATTAAGTGGCATTCGGAAGCGAAAAGAGGTCATTTTGGACGGCAACTATGCGGCACTTTCGATTCTCACCAGAGTTGTCGACGGTCTCTGCGGTTATCCCATTACGCCGTCTACCCCTATTGCCGAAAATTTTGCCAGTGCTGCTTCAGAGGGCCAAAAGAATTTGTTTGGTTCTGAACTCATGTATTTTCAACCCAGTGATGAACTATCCGCCATTGCTGCGGTGGAGGCCATGTCATCCCAGGGGGGGCGCTACGTTGACAACTCTTCTTCCCAGGGATTGGTTTTAAAAACCAAAAACCTCTTTTCAGTGGCCGGCAAACGCTTGCCTGTGGTGATGACGATTATGGCAAGGGAGGTCAACAAAGGGTCTTTAAGTATTCATTGTGGTCACACCG
>MAXL01000470.1 GCA_001751005.1 Desulfobacterales bacterium S5133MH16 | reverse complement strand
TGAACTAAAGTTAAGGAGTCGCCTTGCTCCGACTTTTATACAAATTGGCAGTATTCCTTAATTTTAGGCACTTTAGATCACTTTAGGCACTTCACACTCAGTTGTATATTATTCGTTATTTGTAGGTCTCATTAAATTGCTATTGTTGAGTAAATTGTAGAAATTTCGGAACGTTCAATTATGTATCAAGTCCCTAAAATAACTAAAGAGAATCTATATAAAATTTTTATCTCTATTGTTTTTGGGTTAATTGGGTTTTGTCTGAACATACGGCCATTTGTTTTTTTACTTCCACCTCACGAAATCAACTTCATGGCGGGTCTGGTATGCCCAATGATTGTATCTCTTAGGTGGGGATGGAGATATGGATTAGTTTCCGCCATATTCTGTTTGGCCTTTAATACAGTGTGGATTAAAGGTGGTTGGATATCTGTTGTTACGGCTTTGATGTTTATACTCTGGATTGTATGGCACGGATGGTGTGCAAAAAGATTCGGAAACACCGGAGATAAAAAATGGAATCCCTATTTATTTGAGATCCCGTTTCGATTATTTAATATCCTAATCTTATACACAATATTTAAATGGATATTTCAATTTAACCCGCCTGCGTGGGCGTCTGAAATGACCGTAACATCAGTTTCTTTAACCTTTGTGAATGTTACAGCCATAGAAGCCTTGGTTAATGGTTATCTCATTCTACTGCTTTCGGATGTTTTGATAATTTTCGGACCTATTCGAAAAATATTTAGGCTAAAAGAGATTAAAGAACAAAAGAGATCCAATTATCTTCTTGGTGCTGCTGTTTTAATCGGTTGTGTTTTTTGGGTGATTGATGGTGCTTTTAGTCTAATATTACGGGATTTTTCTCATTCCATACCTTCCCGGGGGACTGAAAGTCTTCTTGATTCAATCGTCTTTAAAATTCCGCCATATGCCCTGTTTGAGCGACTCTCTTTTTTTATCGCCCTGCTAACAGGAGTGATATTATCGACAAGATATATAAACAGATATTCAACATCTGAAAAACTTCTTCAAAAGATTGTAAAGCTTTCGCCTTACCCCATAACCGTAGTGGATTCCGGTGGACGTGTTGAGTATATAAATTCCGAATTTGTTGAAAGTTTTGGTTACCGGCTTGAAGATATCCCCACCGTTACCGATTGGTATAATAAAATTTTCCCCAATATTTTTGACCGGCGAGATTTTATTGCCCACTGGAAAGACGATTTGCAGAAGGCAAAAAAGTTAAACAGGGAACCTCGTATGTTCAATGTAACAAACAAAAACGGAAATATTGAGAATATTATTTTCAGACAGGTTATTCTTGATGAAGACAAGGAATATATCATTTGTGAGAATGTCAGTGACCGCATACTTGCAGAGGAAAAATTTCGCAAACTTAATGAAGAACTTGAACAGCGAGTTAAGAAGCGGACCGCACAACTTGAAGCTACGAATAGGGAACTGGAAGCATTCTCTTATTCGGTTTCACACGATCTAAGGGCGCCTCTTCGCAGTATAGACGGATTTAGTTTGGCCTTGCTGGAAGAGTATAATGATCAGCTGGATGCAGAAGGAAAAGATTATCTGAACAGGGTGCGTTCTGCGAGCCAACGAATGGGGCAAATTATTGACGATCTGCTTTCCCTCTCAAGGATATCGCGTCGTGAACTGAAGAAAGAAGAAGTCAATTTAAGTGAAATAGCAGAAAGAATAGTGAGTAAGATTGAAGAAAGGGAGCCGGATCGCAAAGTAGATATTGTTATCGGTCATAAGGTGACCGCAATTTGCGATTCCAACCTGATCGAAGTTGTGCTTGAGAACCTATTGAGCAATGCATGGAAGTTCACATCCAAGCGAGAAAAAGCGTGGATCGTGTTTGATACGGTTTTGCAAGATAATGAGCTTGTCTATTGCGTTCGAGACAATGGCGTGGGATTTGACATGGCTTATGCCGGCAAACTGTTCGGAGCTTTCCAGCGCTTGCATAAAGACGCCGATTTTGAAGGTTTCGGCATTGGTCTTGCTACGGTGATGCGCATTATTAACCGTCACGAAGGCCGTATCTGGGTCGAAGGTTATGTAAATCGCGGTGCAACTTTTTATTTTGCACTTTAATATTTTGAAAGGATGACATGAGAAAAAAAATAATCCTGTTGGTCGAAGACAACCCCGACGATGAACTATTGGCCATTCGCGCTCTTAAAAAAAATAATATTATGAACGAGGTGGTGGTTGCAAGGGATGGCGCCGAAGCACTGGACTATCTGTTTGGCGCCGGGGCCTACGCCGGCCGTGACATGAGCGTGATGCCCCAGATCATACTGCTTGATTTGAAACTCCCTAAAATAGACGGTCTGGAAGTGTTGAGGCGTCTTCGTAATGATGAACGGACCAAACTGCTTCCTGTGGTTGTTCTCACTTCATCCAAGGAGGAGCGGGATTTAACTGAGAGTTACAGTTTGGGGGCCAACAGCTATATTCGTAAACCGGTTAACTTTGCCCTGTTTACCGAAGCTATCCGGCAGCTTGGTTTGTACTGGCTAGTTTTAAATGAATCCCCGCCCATATAAGGAGTATGTTATGGATAAACCCATCCGTGTATTGATCGTTGATGACTCTGAGGACGACGGCTTGCTGCTTGTGAGGAATTTGAAGAATGGAGGTTTTAGCCCCAGTTACGAGCAGCTGGATACGGCTGAAGCTATGAGTAAGGCTTTAGATAACCAGACGTGGGATGTAATCCTTTGTGATAATTCTATGCCCACTTTTGATGCGTCTTCCGCCCTGGAGCTTTATAAAGATAAAGGACTCGATCTGCCCTTCATCATTGTATCCGGCACTATCGCAGATGAAGCTGCTGTTGCGGCCATGAAGGCCGGTGCACACGATTACATTATGAAAGGGAATCTTGCGCGACTGAGTTCTGCTATTGATCGGGAATTACGCGAGGCCAAAAATCGGCAGGAACGCAGAATCACCGAAATCCAATTAAAAAAGAGTGAAGAGAAATATCGCACCCTCTTTGAAGACTCCAGAGATGCGATTTATCTTAACAATCAAGAAGGTGAATTAATTGATTTTAACCTGTCGACACTGGAGCTCTTCGGGTATTCCAGAGAAGAGATGTTAGGAATTAATACAAAGGCCGTTTTTGTAAACCCTGATGAATATAGGGGGCTGCAGGATGAAATAGCACAAAAAGGATCTGTCAGGGAGTTTAAGGCAAAGCTTCGTAAAAAAGACGGCACTGAAATGGAGTGTTTGATTACCTCCACGGTTCGGCAGGCAAGAGATAAAAGTAAATTAGGATACCAGGGCATCATTCGAGATATCAGTGAGCTGGTGTCAGGCCGCAAACAAATTGAAACGACCCTAAATGACTTGAGAAAAGCATTAGGGGGGACTATTGAAGCCATGGCATTGACGGTCGAGACCAGAGATCCTTATACCGCCGGTCACCAGCGTCGTGTCAGCAATCTTGCTCGTGGCATAGCTACAGAAATGGGCGTTTCGAAAGATCAGATTCAAGGAGTCCGCATGGCGGGAGTAATCCATGACATCGGTAAAATATCGGTGCCCGGAGAGATTCTCAGCAAACCGGGCAAAATAAGTCAAAACGAATTCGGGATAATCAAAGAACATCCCCAGGTGGGTTATAATATATTGAAGACGGTGGATTTCCCATGGCCCATTGCCCAGATTGTACTACAGCATCACGAAAGGATGGATGGTTCCGGATATCCGAATGGTATTTCAGGTGAAAATATTTTGCTCGAGGCAAGAATACTGGCAGTAGCAGATGTTGTTGAGGCAATGGCCTCTCACCGGCCTTACCGGGCAGCTCTTGGAATCGATCTTGCGTTAAATGAAATTTCAAAGAATCGCGGTTCTTCTTATGATCCCAAAGTGGTCGATGCCTGCCTGAGGCTATTTAACGAGAAAGGTTATCGTTTATAATTCCTTAACACCTTTTCATGGCGCGCCGGCTTGAATTTCTTCAAGGGTCTTTTCATAAACTCCGCTTAACGGACCGCCAAGAGAAACCGCCTTTTTGGCAGCTTCCAGCGCTTCCTGGTTTCGTCCTTGCTCAAAAAGAATTTGTGCCAGGTTGTTTAAAGGGGAACCTTCCTTGGGATGTAACCGCACAGTTTCTCTGAAGACTGACTCGGCATCTTTTAATTCTCCGAGTGCATAATGGCAGTTGCCAATACCCATAATGGCAGTCAGATTTTGTGGCCAGCGTGTCAGCGCTGTTTTATATCCATGGATCGCGGCGCGGAACTGGCGGGCCTTTTCGAGTCCCAGCACCGCTTCCAGAAATAGGTCCTTCTTGGCCATGGCAGGAAGTTGATCCGGTCGCAGAATTAAAAGCCCCCAGTAATTGCTGCGAGCCCAGGTTTTTGCAAAAACCCGGGAAGGCATAATCTTGCGGGCGGTGTCTCCGGAGCGAAGAATAACAAATTTCTTCGGTAAATCATAACCGACAACAACCGAATAGTGCCAGACAGGATACCAGGAAAGCCCGAGGTTTTGCAAAATGATTACCGGATGACCGGCAGCCACTTCCGAGAAGATCACCTCCATTCCGGTCGATATATAAGCGATTCTTCCGTGACGGCGGGCGGCGCTTATAAGTGCTGTTTGCAGGCTTCCTTTTCGTGCGGGGGTGAAAACCTCATCTGTCAGTTCTTCAGGGGAAACAGGCAATCCACTCCAGTTAAGTGCC
>MAXL01000469.1 GCA_001751005.1 Desulfobacterales bacterium S5133MH16 | reverse complement strand
GGTGTCTTTGTGGAAATGAAAAAAAATTTGCATTAAGTTTTTCAGAAAGGACAGCATCATGGCAAAAGAAAATGACGTTGTACTGATATATCTTGAAGATCAACCCATATCATTCGCCAGAATAGAAGAGATTTCTCCGGATGTTAAAAAGGACTGGTACCATGTCAAAATACTTATGCTTCAGGTGCCCCTTCAGGTGGCAACCTGGATCCTGCGAGATATTTATATCCAGGGCCAGGAGTTTACCATGGGCGGCAAGAGAGTACGTCTGGAGCCGGTAGTTTGTCCTAAAAAGCCTGATCCTTCCGGAGAAAAACAAAAAAAATCTGAAACACCGGATGCCGGAAAGGTTATATCATTAGCAGATCTGAAGAAAAAATAGAAATAAGATTTTTTTATGAAACCATCAACTCAAATCGTTATTTCTGCCTCCAGGCGGACCGATATCCCGGCATTTTACATGGATTGGTTCATAAATCAGATTGATAAGGGTTTTTTTGAGGTTATTAATCCATATAACCGGCAAAAGTCCAGGATAGCAGCCACCCCCGACAACGTTCACACCCTTGTATTCTGGTCAAAAAATTTTGCTGCCTTCATCAAGGGCGGATTCGGCCAAAAGCTCTTGGCCATGGGATACAATCTTTTTTTCAATTTTACCATAAATTCGAATTCGTCCTTGCTTGAGCCCCGTGTGCCGCCGCTAAACCAGCGTCTTGATCAACTAAAGGAGCTCTGTCGAAATTTTGACGTCAGAGCGGTTAACTGGAGATTTGATCCCATCTGTTTTTTTAAATTCCATGAAAAAGAAGTTCAGGACAATTTGAATGATTTTTCCCGGATTGCCGCCGGGGCTTGCCGATGCGGTGTTACCAGATGTATCACAAGCTTCATGGACCACTACCCAAAAATTAAAAAACGGATCGCCTGCCTGCCCGGATTTTCGTTTGTGGATCCGCCGTTGAAAACAAAAAAGGCAATTCTTCTGAAAATGGAAAAAGAACTTTCCGAAAAAAATATTGATCTTTATACCTGTTGTGAAAAAGACGTACTCAACGCCCTGCCCGAAGATTCAAACATAAAAAAAAGTTCATGTATTCCAAACAATCTTTTGGTGAAAATTTTCGGGGGTAATCTTAGTTTTAAAAAAGATACCGGCCAGAGGGTAACGCACGGATGCGGATGCATGATGTCGGTCGATATAGGATCTTACCACCTGCACCCATGCTATCACAACTGCCTGTTCTGCTATGCTAATCCGACTTCTAAAAAAAAGTTGCAGATAAAATGAAAATAGGTTCCGTTGCACTCGATAATATCACGGTTTTAGCCCCACTTGCAGGTATTACTAATCTGCCCTTCCGGCTGCTGGCCAAAGAAGCGGGTTGTGCCCTGGTCTGCTCGGAAATGATCAGTTCCAACGGTCTGGTTTACAACTCGGTCAAGACACATGAATTGCTCCGCAGCCTGCCTGCAGAGAAACCCTTGTCCGTTCAGATATTCGGTTCGGATCGTTCGCTCATGGCTGAAGCTGCAACCATAGTTGAATCCTCAGGGGCTGACATCCTCGACATCAATCTTGGCTGTGCGGTAAAAAAAGTGCTAAAAACCGGCTCAGGTGCAGCCCTTATGAAAGAGTCCCAAAAGGTTGAGAAAATTCTTCAGGCAATCCGCAGAACGGTAAAAATTCCATTGACTGTAAAAATAAGAACCGGATGGGACAGTTCCGGCGGCCAGGCCTTAAAAATAGCTGAAATAGCTCAAGCATGCGGTGTGGATGCAATTACAGTGCACCCGCGTACGGCAACTCAGGGGTTCCGGGGCAAGGCCGACTGGTCTCTGATTGCCGCTATTAAAAACACTGCTTCAATCCCTGTAATAGGAAACGGAGACATCGTAAGGCCTGAAGATGTGTTGAAGATGCAAAACCAAACCGGATGCGATGCCGTCATGATCGGCAGAGCGGCCATCGGCAATCCCTGGATTTTTTCTCAGGCACTTGAGCTAATCCGGGATAATAAAGTCTCTTTCCCTGATCCATCCCGGCGTTTTGAAGTTATGATTCAATACCTTAAATCTTCTGTAACATACTTTGGAGAGCAACGGGCGATCCGGATGATGCGCAGCCGGCTCGGTTGGTTTGTCAAGGGATTGCTTTACAGCAGTAGATTCCGTGAATCCATCAAACAGATTTCGACCGAAAAAGATGCCCTGTCCCGGATCGAAGAATATAGAAAATTGTTATCTTCCGAACTCGGACAAACCGGACCACTTCGATAGTTCGGCAGAAAATAAAAAAACAAGTTTCAGGAGATCGTCAATTTCTATTGACAAAATTAAGTGATTAAATCAGTGTTGTTAGAAAAATTCTCAGAAATATGTTCCGCTTGGTCTGCCTCTGAAAAAAAACGTTATTTTGAAAAACTCGACAATTAAAAAATAGTTCGGAGAATTACCATGAAAAATCAGCCGACTTTTGCTTTGGCACTTATGTTTCTTCTGATAATTTCTCCTGTTGGATATGGTAACGAATATCGGGACCAGGACGTTGTTGAGCAGAAGACAAAAGGAGTCATTAACTGGAGCAGAGGAGTAATTCAAGCAAAAGGAATCGGGGTTCTTCCTGATAAACTCCCTAACCGTGTCCAGGCACGTTCATCTGCTTTAAAAGATGCAACGCTGGATGCCTGCCGAAAAATCCTTGAAGTCGCAAAAGGGATCAGAATCGATGGCGCCACGGTTGTCGGTGATTATGCGGGCAAAAATAATATAATTATGTCTAAAATAGAAAGTATGGTTAATAGCGCCGATGTTGTAAAAAAAGAATATTTTTCAGACGGAACCGTAGAAGTTACAATGGAAATGAACTTAAGAGGCGGATTTGCCCAGCTTGTTCTTCCAGGGGAAAT
>MAXL01000468.1 GCA_001751005.1 Desulfobacterales bacterium S5133MH16 | reverse complement strand
GGGTGATACCACCTTTACCGGCTTTTTTTCACCCAAGGACTCTTCCACGCTCACCTGGGGTGTCGGACCGGTATTTCTGGTACCAACCGCTACAGACGATGCGCTGGGCTCAGACAAGTGGGGTGCCGGAGCTTCGGCGGTGCTGTTGGCCATGCCGGGGCACTGGGTGGTTGGGTCATTGTTCAGTAACGTGTGGTCTTTTGCCGGTTCTGGCGATCAGGATGTCAATCTGTTTACCTGGCAGTATTTTATAAATTACAATATGGCTAACGGCTGGTATTTGACATCTGCGCCAATTATAACAGCTAATTGGGAGGCTGACAGCGGAAACAGGTGGACGGTTCCTTTCGGCGGCGGTATCGGAAAAATTTTCAAGATTGGTAAACAGCCGATAAACGGTCAGGTTAGTGCCTATTACAATGTGGAATCGCCTGACTCCGGAGCTGACTGGCAATTGCGAGTACAGCTTCAGTTTCTTTTCCCGAAGTAGAGAAGCGCTGTGGTTTGTGACAAATTACGGTTAAGTAAAAGGAGGAAAAAATGCGGAAAATACTGGGAATAGGCCTTGGGGCTTTACTAATGGTGTTCATTTGTACAGCGGCATATGCAGAAGACACTTCGGACAAAGGCGACTGGCGGTTTAATCTGACACCGTTTTACCTGTGGGCCGTTAGTATGGACGGTGAAATGACAACAGGAACGACCACCACACCGGTAGTAGCCGATTTCGAAGAGATCGCCAGCAATCTCGAGGCCATTTTTACAGTACATTTCGAGGGGATGCATAAGACCGGATGGGGATTTTTAATTGACGTCGAATATATAAATTTAAGCGGTCAACAGACGATGCCTGCTCCGGTTCCTGTTGCGTTGGATGTTGATTTTACGAGCGTGATGACGGAATTCGCCGGTATTTATCGCTTCAGCCTCGGTGAAAATACCTTTGATATCATAGGCGGCACTCGATATTATTCCCTTGAGCCCGAAATAAACATTACCAGCACTCTGCCTCTACCCAGCAGGATCGATAAAAAACAGGACTGGTGGGATGCAATGATCGGCGGACGTTACATTTGGACCATTAATGAGAAGTGGAATTTCAAGGCCAGAGGAGATGTCGGATTCTTTGGTTCTGACTTCACATGGAATGTTGAAGGTCTGTTCGAATTCCAACCATGGAAACATGTATCTTTGATTGCTGGATACCGCTATATGGATATTGACTATGAAGATGGCAGTGGTGCGAACTTGTTTAAATACGACATGACCATGCATGGGCCGCTGCTGGGAGTGAATTTTGTCTGGTAAGTGATTGCTCTTTGTTCAATCTTAAACACCAAAAGACCGAGATTTAACGGATGGTATTAATTTGTCCGAAGGGTATGCCACTTAATATCCGGTCGGGGAGGGGCGAATATCGTTCTGAGTTCGTCTCCGGTGAATCATTAATATGATTAATATTGAGAAATTACATTTTAGTTATTTAACTGGTGATTTTCATCTATACATTTCAAAATTAAATGTCGAAAAAGGTGAAAAAGTCGCTGTTATAGGACCGAGCGGTTCGGGAAAAACGACGTTGTTAAACCTGATCGCCGGAATTATTCCCGTGACAAATGGAAATATTCGGGTTGGAGAAACCAGAATTGATTCGCTCAATGATGCCCAAAGAAGGGATTTTCGTATACAAAATATCGGGTTTGTATTTCAGGACTTTGAACTGCTGGATTATCTGAACGTTATTGACAATATTTTGCACCCTTTCCGAATTACGAGGGCACTGAGGTTAGATAAAGATGTTAGGGAACGTGCCGTAGCTCTTGCTAAGAATATGGATATTGGAGATAAACTCAAACGGCAAACCAATGATCTTTCACACGGAGAAAAACAGCGCAACGCCATCTGCCGTGCCCTGCTTCCCCACCCGAAACTGATTCTGGCAGACGAAGCAACCGGGAATCTCGACCCGGAAAACAAGGATCGCATTCTTGATTTGCTATTTCAAGCAGTTGATGAGCATGAGGCGACCCTTTTGGCCGTTACCCACGATCATGAACTTCTCAAAAAATTTGACAGGATCGTTGATTTTCGGAATTTTCAAAGCAAGGAGGCGGTTTGATCGACAGCCTTTACATCGCCTGGCAATATATCCGTTCAAACAAGATCAGAACAGCGACGCTGATTGCCTGTATCACACTGATTTCATTTCTTCCCGTATCCCTCCAGCTTCTGTTGGGAGAGAGTGAACGACAACTCATGTCCCGTGCCGTATCGACACCCCTTGTCATCGGCGCCAAGGGCAGTTCTCTTGATCTGGTAATGAATTCGCTTTATTTCAGTGACGAAGTTCCGGAACTGGTCGGCATGGAGGCTTCAGAACGGGTAATGGAATCTGACCTGGCGTTGCCCATCCCTGTATATGTCCGATTTCATGCCCGAGGGAATCCCATCGTGGGGACAACCCTGGATTATTTTGATTTTCGCGGGTTAAAAGTGGTTGAAGGGAGAAACCTTGCTGTGCTGGGGGATTGCGTGCTCGGAGCCAGAGTTGCTGAAAACCTGAGACTTAAACCGGGAGACAGCCTGTTGTCTTCACCGGAGACGCTTTTTGACCTTGCAGGAGTGTATCCCTTAAAAATGAAAGTGGTCGGTGTTTTACAAAAATCCCACACCTCAGATGATCTGGCGGTGTTTGTGGATATAAAGACCACCTGGGTCATCCAGGGGCTGGGGCACGGCCACCAGGACGTGACGAAGCTTACGGATCCCACGCTTATTTTAAAACGGAGCGAATCAAACGTGGCTGCCACTGCCAAACTTTATCACCATACGGAAATTACGAAAAAAAATATCGATTCATTCCATTTTCATGGCAACACGTCCGTCTATCCCATTACCGCAGTTATCGCGGTCCCCTATGATGATAAATCAGGAACCATTTTGAGAGGCCGCTATCTTTCCAGAAATGAAACCCTTCAGATCATCAAGCCTGAAGAAGTCATCGACGGTCTGCTTCAAAACATCTTCCGTATCAAGAACGTTTTGGATGCGGTGATATCAGTCGTTGCCCTGGCAACGGTCATGGCCATTATACTGGTTTTTGCCCTGTCGCTCAGGCTGCGACAACGTGAAATAGAAACGGTCTTCAAATTAGGTTGCAGCCGCATGACCATCGCGCGGCTTGTGGCTTCGGAAATATTTATTAT